>JAJRVH010000154.1 GCA_021545625.1 Zetaproteobacteria bacterium | reverse complement strand
GAGATCATCCGGGCGCGTTACGATCTTAAAGCGGTCTTCGACAATATGCAGGACACCTATTACCGGACCGATACCGAGGGACGGATCACCTGGGCATCGCCGTCCGTGCATGAGCTGACCGGCTATACGCTGGATGAACTGACGGGGCAGCATATCACCATGGTATGGGCCCATCCGGAGGAGCGCGAGCGGATGCTTGAACAGCTGGCTGAGTCGGGGGGCAAGCTCACGCATTACGAAGTGCTGCTGCGCCGCAAGGACGGCAGCGAGCTGTGGGCTTCGCTCAACGCCCATTTCACCTATGACGAGGATGGCAATATCACCGGCCCGGAGGGCATCGCCCGGGATATTTCGGATATCAAGCGCGCCGAGCTGGAAAACCGGCAGCTGGCCAGCCAGTTCCAGCAGGCGCAGAAGATGGAGAGCATCGGTGTGCTGGCCGGCGGCATCGCGCACGATTTCAACAATCTGCTGGTCGGCGTGATGGGTAATGCCGAACTGGCCATGCTCGAGGCACCGGAAGGCAGTCCGGTGCGGGAGTATCTGCAGCATATCGTCCGGGCCTCCCAGCGTGGCGCTGATCTGGTGCGGCAGATGCTGGCCTATTCGGGCCAGGGGTGCTTCACGATGGGCAGCCATAATCTGAACGAATGCATCCGGGATATCGGCGATCTGCTCGGTTCGGCGATCAGCAAGAAGGCCGAGGTCGCATACGAACTGATGGACGGGCTGCCCGATATCCATGGCGACCGCAACCAGCTGACGCAGCTGCTGATGAATCTGATGACCAATGCCTCCGACGCGCTGGGGGGGCAGCCCGGCAGGATCACCGTATGCACCGGCATGCGTAAGCTCGACAACGACGATTTCCAGCGCATGTATGCGGCATCGGGCCTGGAGGCGGGCGAATACGTGTACGTTTCGGTCGCCGATACCGGTTGCGGCATGGACGAAAGCATTCAGGGCAGGATTTTCGATCCGTTCTTCACGACCAAGGAGACGGGTACGGGGCTCGGGCTGGCGGCCTTGCTCGGCATTGTGACCGGTCACGGCGGCACGCTGGAGCTCAGGTCGGCGCCGGGCCGGGGCTCCCGTTTTACGATCTATTTCCCCGTTTCGCCGCATGACGCCGATTCGCGGCAGATGGAGGAGACGGCCGATTTCGAGATCACCAGCCGCCTGAAGGGAACGGTGCTGGTGGTGGACGATGAGCCGACCGTGTTGCATGTAGCCAGCCGTTTGCTGGAGAGGGAGGGGCTGTCCGTGCTCAGTGCTGCCGACGGGGAAGAGGCGGTCGAGGTGTTTCGCGCCCATGCCGACCGCATCGGTCTGGTGATTCTCGACCTGACCATGCCGAAGATGGACGGCGAGCAGGCATTTCATGCCATCCATGAAATCAATGCCAGCGTGCCCGTGCTGCTGAGCAGCGGCTTTTCCGAGTCCGAGGCGGCTGAACGCATGCAGCGCCACGGCCTGGCGGGCTTTATCAGCAAACCCTACAAGCGCAAGAACCTGCTGGCCGAGGTTATGCGCTGGGGGCTGCTCGAAAGGGGCTTGGATTCGGTTCTGTAGAACCCCATATATAGTCACGTGCAGGGCCGCGGCGCGGCCGAGACAAATATCAGGAGTGGCTATATGGACATCAATCGCATGACACAGAAGGTGCGCGAGGCGCTGGCTTCCAGCCAGACGCTGGCGGCGCGCCTGAGTCACCAGGAAGTGGACGGAGAGCATCTGCTTGCCGAACTTCTGGCCCAGGATGACGGGCTGGCGCCGCGGTTTCTCGAACAGGCGGGCATTGATGTGGCCGCCCTGAAGGAGCGCCTGCAACAGGCGCTGGGCAGGCGCCCGAAGGTGACGGGTGGGGCCAGCGAAGCCGACAAGGTTTATATCACCCAGCGCCTGCAGCAGTTGTTCGCGCGGGCCGAGGAAGAGGCATCCCGGCTGCAGGACGAATATATTTCGGTTGAACATCTTCTGCTGGCCTTTATCGAGGAAGGCGACCGGACCGACGCCGGCCGCATCTTCAGGGAGACGGGGCTGACGCGCGAACGCTTCACCGAGGCGTTGCAGGCCGTGCGCGGCCACCAGCGCGTGACGAGCGACGCGCCGGAAGGTCAGTACGAAGCGCTGAAGAAATACGGTATCGATCTTGTCGATATGGCCCGTTCGGGCAAGCTCGATCCGGTGATCGGGCGCGACGGAGAAATTCGAGGCGTGATTCGCATCCTGTCGCGTAAGACCAAGAACAATCCGGTGCTGATCGGCGAACCGGGCGTCGGCAAGACGGCGATCGTCGAAGGGCTGGCCCAGCGTATCGTTTCGGGCGATGTGCCGGAAGGCCTGAAGGATCGCACGGTGTTTGCGCTGGATATGACTGCCCTGATGGCCGGGGCCAAGTATCGCGGCGAATTCGAGGAGCGCCTCAAGGCGGTGCTCAAGGAGATTCGCGAGGCGGAAGGCCGCATCATTCTGTTTATCGATGAGTTGCATACGATTGTCGGCGCGGGCAAGACCGAGGGGTCGTCCGATGCGGGCAATATGCTCAAGCCGATGCTGGCGCGCGGCGAACTGCACTGTATCGGCGCCACGACGCTGGACGAATATCGCCAGTATATCGAAAAGGATGCGGCTCTGGAGCGGCGTTTCCAGCCGGTCATCGTCGATGCGCCGAATGTCGAGGATACCATCTCGATTCTGCGCGGCCTGAAGGAGCGCTTCGAGCTGCACCACGGCGTGCGCATTGCCGATGCTGCGTTGGTGGCGGCGGCCACATTGTCGGATCGCTATATCTCCGACCGCTTCCTGCCGGACAAGGCGATCGATCTGGTGGATGAGGCCTGCGCCTCGATCCGCACCGAGATGGATTCGATGCCGGCCGAACTGGACGAGATTACCCGCAAGGTGATGCGGCTGGAGATCGAGGAAACGGCGCTGAAGAAGGAGAAGGATGCGGCCAGCCGCGAACGGCTGAAGGCGCTCAGGAAGGAGCTGGCCGACCTGAAGGAGCAGCGCGACGCGATGCGCGCCCAGTGGGAGAAGGAGAAAGGCGCGATCGGACGCGTGCAGGCCCTGCGCGAGCAGATCGAGCAGACCCGGCTGGATATCGGGGCCGCCGAACGCAATTACGAGCTGGAGAAGGTGGCTGAGCTGCGCTACGGCACGCTGCCGAAGCTGGAGGCCGAACTGGAGGAACTGGAAGGCAGGGGCGGGGAGACCGTCCTGCTGCGCGAGGAGGTCACGGACGAGGAGATCGCCGAGGTTGTGGCCCGCTGGACCCATATCCCGGTGACGCGGCTGATGGAGGGCGAGCGCGAGAAGCTTTTGCGTCTCGAATCGGTTCTGCACGAGCGGGTGATCGGCCAGGATGAGGCGGTGAAGGCCGTGGCCGATGCGGTGCTGCGCGCCCGGGCCGGGATCAAGAATCCGAAGCGGCCGATCGGTTCCTTCCTGTTTCTGGGGCCGACCGGCGTGGGCAAGACGGAGCTGGCGCGCACGCTGGCCCGCTCGCTGTTCGATTCGGAAGAGAACATGGTGCGCATCGACATGTCCGAATACATGGAGAAGCATGCCGTATCGCGGCTGGTCGGCGCGCCTCCGGGCTATATCGGCTTCGAGGAAGGCGGTCAGCTGACCGAGGCGGTGCGCCGCAAGCCGTACTGCGTGCTGTTGCTCGACGAGGTCGAGAAGGCGCATCCGGACGTGTTCAATATCCTGTTGCAGATGCTCGACGACGGTCGTCTGACGGACAGCCATGGTCGCACGGTCAGCTTCCGGAATACGATCGTGATCATGACCAGCAATATCGGCTCGGAATACCTGCTTGAGGGCATTACCGAAACGGGAGAGATCGGCCAGGCGGCCCGCGAGCAGGTGATGGCTGCGCTCAGGGCGCATTTCAGGCCGGAGTTTCTGAACCGGGTCGACGATACCGTGCTGTTCAGGCCGTTGCAGGAAAGCGATGTCACGAAGATCGCCGATCTGTTCCTCGACGAGCTGCAGCAGAGGCTGGCAGACCAGGACGTGCGGCTGGAAGTCGACGAGTCGGCCCGCAGATGGCTGGCCCATGAAGGCTACGATCCGGTGTTCGGCGCGCGG
>JAJRVH010000153.1 GCA_021545625.1 Zetaproteobacteria bacterium | reverse complement strand
CTGGCCAGCAATTCGCTGCTGGAATGTCTGGTCATGGCCGATCATTGCGCGGCCGACATCCTCAACCAGCCCGGTATCGAGGTTCCACAACTGCCCGGCTGGGACGACAGTGGCATCGTGCCCGAATCCGAACGCATCCAGATCAAGCAGAACTGGGACGAGATCCGGGCCATCATGTCCAACTATGTCGGCATCGTGCGCTCCGACGAACGTCTGCGCCGGGCCCGGCGCCGCCTGCGCGTGATACAGGAGGAGATATCGGCCTACTACTGGCGCCATCCGGTCACCCAGGATCTGCTTGAACTCCGCAATCTGGAACTGGTGGCAGAGCTGATAGTCCGCTCCGCACTCAGGCGACACGAATCACGGGGTCTGCACTATTCCACCGACTATCCCGACACGGCTTCGGTGGCCGAAGACACGATCCTGACGCCGGAGAATATATGAACAACAAATGTCTGCTGGCGAGGATACGCGGTCGCGTACAGGGCGTATCCTTCCGTTACCATACCCGCGCCATGGCTGAAGAACTCGGCATCCGGGGCTGGGTGCGCAATCTGCCGGACGGCAGCGTCGAGGCGCTGATCTGCGGCAATGCCGACCGGATCGAGGCGATGAAGCGCTGGCTGGCCCACGGCCCTGCCTGGGCCGAGGTGGACGATGTCCATTTCGAATCCGCAAGCGGGAAGGACATGCCACCGGGTTTCCGCATCCGCTGATATGGGCAACCGCCCGCTTCATGGGCCTCTACATCCAAAATAAGCGAGGCCATCAATGACCCGGTGCCACTGCCATATCGAAACAACCCGCCAAGAACAGCAACGAACGCTCCTGCTGGTCATCAATGGTGCAATGTTCTGCATCGAGCTGACCTTCTGATTTGACTGGCCAGTCCACAGGCCTGATATCGGATGCGGTGGATATGCTCGCGGATGCCCTGGTTTACGGGGTTGGGCTGTATGCGGCAGGGAGGACCGCACATATAAAGAGCAGGGCGCCCTATGTCAGTGGAATCTTCCAGGTTGTGTTGGCTTTAGGAGTATTGGCAGACGTGGTCCGTCGCCTTACCTTCGGAAGCGAGCCTGAATCGGTGTGGATGATGGGTTTTGGCCTGCTGGCATTGTTTGCCAATATCTGGTGTTTGCTTCTTATTGCTAGGCATCGCCACGATGAAATCCATATGCGGGCCAGCTGGATATTCTCCAAAAATGATGTAATCGCTAATGCAAGAGTGATTCTCGCAGGCATGCTCGTCTACCTGCTTGACTCCCGGCTGCCCGATTTGCTGATTGGTTTTGCGATTGCACTCATCGTGATCCGGGGCGGTTTCGCCATTATCAGAGAGACTGCAAAAGAAAGCCGCCGGAAGTAACGAAGCGCCATTCGATCGCGGATATATCAGTCCGGCCAGCCGCCCAGATGCTCGTCGGCAATTGCGGCCAGCGCCTGAATATGGGCCTCATCGCCGTTCAGCGCCGGGATATAGCGCATATCCTCACCACCGGCCTCGATGAAATAATCGCGATTCTCCACCGCAATCTCCTCCAGCGTCTCCAGACAGTCGGCCGAAAAGCCGGGACAGATCACATCCACCCGCTTCACGCCTGCATGCCCCCACGCCTTCAGCGTCGCATCGGTATAGGGCGCCACCCACGGCTCGCGCCCGAAGCGCGACTGGAAGGCGAGCTGCCACTCATCCTCGCCCAGCTCCAGCGCCGCGGCCAGCAGGCTCGCCGTCGCCCGACACAAACCGGGATACGGATCGCCGCTGTCGGCATAACGCTGCGGGATGCCGTGAAACGACATCAGCAGGCGCTCGCCGCGGCCGTGCTCGGCCCAGTGCCGCTTCACGCTGGCGGCCAGGGCTGCGATATAGGCCGGATGTTCGTGATAGCCGTCGATCATGCGCAGACCCGGCAGTCGTCGCCAGCGCGTCAGTTCGGCCGCCACCGCATCGAAGGTCGAGGCGGTCGTCGTGGCCGAATACTGGGGATAGAGCGGAAACACGAGAATGCGCGTACAGCCCTTTTCGCGCAGCTCGCGCAAACCGGCCGCGATCGATGGATTGCCGTAACGCATGGCCAGCACCACATGCGCGCGGCCGCCAAGCTGCTGCTGCAGGCCGGACTGCTGCGCCAGACTGTACACCATCAGCGGCGAACCATCGTCGCGCCAGACGCTGCGATAGGCTGCCGCCGACCGGGCCGGCCGGATATTCAGGATCACCAGATTCAGCACCGGCCACCACAGCCAGCGCGGCTGCTCGACGACGCGCGGATCGGACAGGAATTCCTTCAGATAGCGCCGCAGCGAGGCCGCATCGGGCGCATCGGGCGTGCCCAGATTGGTCAGCAGAATGCCGGTTCTTTCCGGCAAATCCTTGTCGGTTACAGCCGTATAGCGCATGAACCCTCCGTGGCGCGCAGGCTAGCGGCAGATGCACCTCCGGTCATGCCCGCGTGCCGCATATCACATCCCGAAACGGACGGAACGCTATCATGGATCTTATGATTCGCTGGTTCATGTATCTGTTTCTTTTGCTGCTGCTGGCCGCGCCGTTGCTGCTGATCAGCCATATGCCGTGGCAGAGCCGCCATATCGTCCGGCAATTCAATGATCGCCTGCTGAAGATCG
>JAJRVH010000152.1 GCA_021545625.1 Zetaproteobacteria bacterium | reverse complement strand
TCTCCAGCGCCGGCCCGATGCCGGGAATACAGGAAACAGGCCGGGAAAGAAGGTCGTAGACGGGCACGGACATGCCAACATGTTGACCGATGCGGCCGGGCGCCTCAACCTCCCCGCAACGGGGTGACGACGGCATCCGGCGGCACTGCATCTTTTTGCTTGTCTACCGGCAGCTGTTGACCTAAAGTGCGCCGCGTTTCACGGAGGTATCAGTCATGGCAAAGCGTTGCGAAGTATGTGGAAAAGGCCCGATGACCGGCAATAACGTCAGTCACGCCCACAACACCACCCGCCGTCGTTTCCTGCCGAATCTGCACAATGTTCGTGCTGTATTCGATGGTCAGACGCGCAAGGTAAAGGTGTGCTCCTCCTGCCTGCGCTCCGGCAAGATCAAGAAAGCAGCCTGACGCCTTTTCAGGGAAACATCCGGTTCGATGCCCGTTTGTGCAAGCAGACGGGCATTTTTCATGCCCGCCAGACAGCCCCGTAACAGAAAACCGGCAAGCTTCCCGGTGAGATCCGGCCATGTCGGCTGGCAATTCCCGAAAAGAGGCTGTTGTCAGCCCGGCATACGGGCGACAAGATCCATCTCCACGCGCGCCCCCAGCGGCAGGGCCGCCACCGCGACGGTGGCCCGGGCCGGCCGGTGTTCGCCCAGCCAGTCGGCATAGATCGCGTTCACCAGCGGAAAGTCGGTCATGTCGGCCAGAAAGATGTTCACCTTGAGGATATCGCTCTCCGAACAGCCGGCCTGCTTCAGCACAGCGCTCAGGTTTCTCGTCACCTGACGCGCCTGCGTTTCGACATCATCGCCGGCCATCGCGCCGGTCTCCGGCAACAGGCCGATCTGACCGGATGCATACAACACACCGTCGCAGGCCACCGCCTGACTGTAGGGGCCGACCGCCTGCGGCGCATCGTCCGAATGGATGGTTTTCAAATCACTCATGTTTCGCTCCCTTGCCGTCCCGGCCGTGCTTGCGACCGGCGAAAAAGTCCCTCAATGTTTCAGCCAGACTTCTCGATTCCGCCTGACCGCTCAGCCCGACCTGATTCCGCCGCTGCACCCGCACCACGCCATCGACACCGCGGATGGAACGGATCACATCGGCCAGATGCTTGCGATCCTCGACCTCGATCAGAAACAGCAACTCGGTCATCGAGCCGCCCTTTTGCCTCAGCTTCAGATCCTCGATACTCGATCTGGCCGAGGCGATGCTGTTCGTCACCCTGGCCAGCATGCCACGCTCGTTCTGCGAACGCACCTCGATGCCGGTCTTGAACAGCTGACCCGGCTGAGGCTTCCAGTTTACCTCCAGCCAGTTGCCGCTCTTGCTTTCGGTCACCTGCGGACATTTCCGATGATGAATGATCATGCCCTTGCCCGAAATAAACACACCCAGGACCGGATCGCCCGGAATCGGATGACAGCATTCGGCCGCCTGCATCATCGCGCGCGTCACGCCGCGCAGCTTCAGCGGCTTGGTATGATCCAGATCCGCCGCATCGAGCAGGTTCTGGATCGGGATATCGCCCCGCCCGATGCGTTGCTGCAACTCTTCCAGGCTTTCGCACCCCAGTCGCCTGAGCACTCTGTCTCCGACCTCGGTCCTGCCCAGCGCATCCTTCAGGATCTGCCGGCCGATACGGACGCTGGTTTCCTTCTCCTGACGCCTGAACCACTGCCGGATCGCCTGCCTGGCGCGCGGCGTCTTGACATACTGCAGCCACTGGCGGCTCGGCGTCTGATCCGGGCTGGTCATGATCTCGATCTGGTCGCCGTTGTGCAGACGGGTGGAAAAGTCGGCCATCTCGCCATTGATGCGCACGCCAATGCAATGATGCCCGATATCGGTATGCACGGCATAGGCGAAATCCAGCGGCCGCGCACCGCGCGGCAATGCGAAGATATCGCCGTCGGGACTGAATACGTAAACCTCCTGCACAAACAGGTCGAGGCGTACGTTTTCCAGAAACTCGCCCGGATTGTCCGTTTCCTGCAACAGTTCGGTCAGCTGCCTGAGCCATTTGAAACTTTCCCGCTCGCGCGGCGAGGCATCCAGATCCTTGTAGATCCAGTGCGCCGCCACGCCGTCCTCGGCATAGGCATGCATCGCCTCGGTGCGGATCTGCACCTCGATGCGGAAGTTCTCCGGCCCGATCACGGCCGTATGTAGCGACTGGTAGCCATTCGGCTTGGGCAGCGCGATATAATCCTTGAAGCGACCGGGAACCGGGCGATACAGGCTATGGATGATGCCCAGCGTCTGGTAGCAGGTCGTGATATCATCGACGATGACCCGAAAGGCGACCAGATCGAAAATCTCGTCGAAATCGACATGCTTGCGCTGCATCTTGGCATAGATGCTGTACAGATGTTTCATGCGCCCCTGCACGCGTGCGTTCAGGCCCTGCCGCTGCAGCGCCTCCTGAATGATCACCTCCAGCCGTTCGCGGATCTGGTTCAGGCCTTCCAGCCGATCCTGAAGCTTGCCCAGCAGTTCCTGATAGGCCTCGCGCTCCAGATTGGCAAAGGCCAGATCTTCCATTTCCTGCTTGATCCAGTGGATGCCGAGCCTGTGGGCCAGCGGCGCATAGATCTGGATCGTTTCGGTGGAAATCGCCTCGCGCTTGCGTTCGGACATGAAGCCCAGCGTACGCATGTTGTGCAGCCGGTCGGCCAGCTTGATAATCAGCACGCGCACGTCCCGCGCCGTGGCCATCAGCATCTTGCGGAAGTTCTCGGCCTGCTTGTGTTCGGAGGAATGAAAATGGATCTTGCCGATCTTGGTCACGCCATCGACCAGTTGCGCGATATCGCTGCCGAAATGCCGCTCGACGTCGGCAAGGCTGACATGCGTATCCTCGACGGTATCGTGCAGCAGGCCGGTCACGATGGTCGCTTCGTCCATTTTCAGACTGGCCAGAATATCAGCCACGGCCAGCGGATGCACGATGTAGGGGTCGCCGGAGCGGCGCGTCTGCCCGGCATGGGCATTGGCCGCGAATACATAGGCGCGATTGATCAGGTCAACATCGGCATGCGGCGCGTACGACGCGACCTTTTCGGTGATTTCAAAAATGCGGCTCATGCGATCGGATCAGTCAGACAAGGCACAAAGCCGGTCCGAAAAACGCGCAGGCGAGCCGGTCGGGGGTCAGGAAGCCTCGTTCTCCGCTTCTTCCTCGGCATAGGCGGCCGCCAGACGCTGGCGTTCCTGCGCCTCCATGTCGTACAATGTGTCCCAGCTGATCAGTCCCTCGCCCATTTCGCGCAGGGCCTGCACGGTCGGCTTGTCACTGCCGGTTTCCAGAAGCGGCGGCATGCCCTTGAGCAGCTGGCGCGCGCGTTTCGAGGCGAGATGAACCATCTCGAAACGATTGGGATAATAACGGATACAATCTTCTACGGTTACGCGAGCCATCAGGCTGACCTCCAGACAAACAATGGCCCAAACCTAGAAAGCGATGCCATAAAAAGCAACCGCTCCGCCCTTCAACCGTCTCCGGCCAGAATCTTCTCCAGTTCGCGCAGACTGGCATCGAAGTCATCATTGATAATCCGGTGATGCGCCTCGCCGGCATGCGCCATTTCAGCCTCGGCTGCGGCCACGCGTCTGTCGATCACGGAGGCGTCGTCCTGCCCGCGGCCTGTCAGGCGCCGGCGCAATTCGTCGATCGAGGGCGGCAGAATAAAAATACGCACGGCTCCGGGTATGCGTGCGGCCACCTGGGCCGCGCCCTGCCAGTCGATCTCCAGCAGCACGTCCCGCCCCTCGGCCAGCAGGCGCTCGACATCGGCCTGGCGGGTGCCATACAGGTTGCCATGCACCAGCGCCCATTCCAGAAAGGCGCCGGCATCGCGCTGGCGCTCGAATACCTCGCGGCTGAGAAAGTGATATTCGCGCCCGTCCCGCTCGCCGGGACGCTGAGGCCGGGTCGTGCATGAAACTGACAGGCAGAGCTCCGGGTGTCGCTCCAGCAATGCCGCGCAGAGACTCGACTTGCCCGCGCCCGAAGGACCGGAAACAATGAACAGTCGCCCGCTCATGCGGCCTTCCTGCCGGTCAGTCGCTCGTATTTAGCCAGCAACTCGTCGCGGTTCTCAATGCGTTCGGGATGGACCGGAATGCAGTCCACGGGACAGACCAGCTGACACTGCGGCTCATCGAAATGGCCAACGCACTCGGTGCAGCGATCCGGATCAATCCCGAAGATCTCCTCGCCTTCGAAGATGGCCAGGTTCGGGCATTCCGGTTCGCAGACCGCGCAGTTGATGCAGTCATCGGTAATGATCAGTGCCATGCTTGCTCCCGATTCGTCCTTGTCAGCCCCGGCCCACTTCCCGGTCCAGCTCGCCACTCTTCAGCCTTGCCCGGTAGTCCTTCAGTGCCGCCGCAACCTTGCCCTGGAGCAGATAGAGCGCCAGAAAGTTCGGAAACGCCATCGACAACAGCAGCAGGTCGGAGAAATCGAGAATATTGCCGGCGCTGATCAGGCTGGCAAGCACGACGACCATGACAAACAGGATGCGATAGAGCATCGAAAAACGCTCGCCAAAAACATAGGTCCAGCAACGCTCGCCGTAATAGGACCACGAAATCATCGTCGAATAGGCAAACAGCACGACCGACACCGACAGCACGACCGGGAACCAGTCGAGCACGGAACCGAACGCGACCGCGGTCAGCGCCGCACCCTTGCTGGCCTCGACCAGCTGATGATGTTCGGGTGCGTTCCAGACGCCGGTAATAATGATCACCAGCGCCGTCATCGTACAGATCACGACCGTGTCGATGAACGGCTCGTACAGGGCCACGAATCCCTGCCGGATCGGATAGCGAACGCTGGCCGCCGAATGCGCGATGGCGGCCGAGCCGATACCCGCCTCGCTGGAAAAGGCCGCCCGCTGGAAGCCCACGACCAGCACGCCGATCAGGCCGCCGGCGGCCGCGGTCGGATGGAACGCCTCGGTCACAATCGCGGTCAGCGCGGCCGGAACGCTGCCGAGATGGGACAGGATGATATACAGGCAGGCGGAAAGATAGATGAACACCATGGTCGGCACGATCGCCTCGGCCGCATGCGCGATCGAGCGAATGCCGCCGATAATGACCAGCGCCACGGCTCCCCCCATGAACACGCCGAACACCCACGGATAATCGCTGAAGAACGGCAGCACGTTCTGCACCGCCCCCATCGCCTGGCTGACCTGGAAGGCATTACCGCCGCCCATCGACGCGCCGATACAGCATACCGCGAACAGCAGGGCCAGTGCCCTGCCCAGTCTCGCCCAGCCGTATTCGGCAAAGCCCTTGGACAGGTATTCCATCGCGCCGCCGAGCACATGCCCGTCCGGCCGGAATTCGCGGTAGGTCTGGGCCAGCGTCACCTCGGTGAATTTCGCCGTCATGCCGAAGAAGCCGGCCACGATCATCCAGAAGGTGGCGCCGGGGCCGCCAATGCTGACCGCGATGGCCACACCCGCGATATTGCCAAGCCCCACCGTGGCCGACAGCGCCGCGGACAAGGCCTGGAACGGGGAGACCTCGCCCCTGTCGTCGGCCGACTGATAGCGTCCCCGGATAATCTGCAGCGCATGCCCCATCATGCGCAGATTGATAAAGCCGAAACGGAAGGTCAGATAGACCGCACCGACCACCAGCCAGCCGACAATGAACGGCATCTTCGCCTCACCCGGCATGACATCGAAAAACAGCACCGACGCAAGCCAGCCGTTGAGAGTGCCGAAAAAGGCATCCACGCCGGCGGACTCCTGCGCCTGGGCCGCGCTGGCAGCCAGCATCATCGCGGCGAACGCGCCGCCCTGCAGTATCCGGTTCATCATCATCGCAATCTCCCCTGTCATGCGTACTCTGCCCGATCGGAAAATCCCTGCAAAGCCGCCCCGCGGATGATGACCTGCATGCGGTAATGCGTCAGACTCCGGCCTTTCACGACGCGCATGCCAAAGGAGCTTTCATGGTCAGGATCAAAACAGCCGCAGAAATCGAGGCCATGCGCCCGGCATGCCGGCATGCGGCCGACACGCTGGTCATGATCGAACCCTATATCAAACCCGGCATCACGACCGACGACATCAACGACCTGGTGCACGAATTCACGGTCAGGGCCGGCGCGATTCCGGCGCCGCTGAACTACCACGGCTTTCCCAAATCCGTCTGCACCTCGGTCAACCATGTCGTCTGCCACGGCATTCCCGGCGACAAGAAGCTGCGCGACGGCGACATCATCAATGTCGATGTCACCAGCATCATCGACGGCTGGCACGGCGATACCAGCAAGACGTTCTTCGTCGGCACGCCGAAAGTGCGCGCCCGCAAGGTCGTCGAGGTGGCCAGAAAGGCGCTGGAGATCGGCATCGAGGCCGTGCGTCCGGGAGCCACGCTGGGCGACATCGGCCATGCCATCCAGAGCTATGTCGAGGGCGAGAAATGCTCGATCGTGCGCGAATACTGCGGCCACGGCATCGGCCGCTCCTTCCACGAGGAACCGCAGGTGCTGCATTTCGGCAAGCCGGGCCAGGGGCTGGAACTGAAGCCCGGCATGGTGTTTACCATCGAACCGATGGTCAATATCGGCAAGGCGGCGGTCAAGCTCCTGTCCGACCGGTGGACCGTCGTCACCCGCGACCGCTCGCTTTCGGCCCAGTTCGAGCATACGCTGGTCGTCACCGAAGATGGCTGCGAGGTGCTCACGCTGCCCTCGTCCGAAGGCTGATTTGCCGCCGCCCGTAATTTAGCTTCCTTCTGCGCCGGCAGGCGCTACCATGCGCGCCACTTTGCCTCCCGACGGGGGCTTTTCGAGGTAAGCATTACATGACGCGCAAATTACGCAATATCGCCATCATCGCCCACGTGGATCATGGCAAGACAACGCTGGTGGACGAGCTGCTCAAACAGTCCGGCACGCTGGACGGACGCAAGGAAGTCAGCGATCGCGTCATGGATTCCAACGATCTGGAAAAGGAACGCGGCATCACGATCCTGGCCAAGAACACGGCCATCCGCTACGGCGACACCCATATCAATATCGTCGATACCCCCGGCCATGCCGATTTCGGCGGCGAGGTGGAACGCATTCTGAACATGGTCGACGGCGTCCTGCTGCTGGTCGATGCCCGCGAAGGTCCGATGCCGCAGACCAAGTTTGTCACCTCCAAGGCGCTGGCACTGGGCCTGAAACCGATCGTCGTCGTCAACAAGATCGACCGCGAAGGCTCCGATCCCGATGCTGTCGTCGATGCCACCTTCGACCTGTTCGCATCGCTCGGCGCCACCGACGAGCAACTGGATTTCCCGGTGGTCTACGCCTCCGCCAAGAACGGCTATGCGATGATGGACCTGGCCGAGGAGTCCGACAACCTGACCTGCCTGTTCGACACCATCATCGAGCACGTCAAGCAGCCGGAAGGCGATCCCGATGCGCCGCTGCAGATGCTGGCCACGACCCTGGACTGGGATGACTTTATCGGCCGCATCGTCGTCGGCCGCGTGGCCAATGGCCGCATCAAAACCGGCCAGGATATCGCCGTCGTGCATGCCGACGCGTCCGTCGAGAATTTCCGCATCACCAGGATTCTCGGCTTTAAAGGTCTGACCCGT
>JAJRVH010000151.1 GCA_021545625.1 Zetaproteobacteria bacterium | reverse complement strand
TGCTGCGTGGTCATCGAGAAGCCTTCCGCGAAGGCGAACGGCCGCATGTCGCGGCGATGCAGATCGAAGGCCACCTTCGCTTCCGGGAAAAGCGAATCGCGCATCAGACGGATGGCCGTCAGCCCCTCCACGCTCCAGTCCGGAGAAAAGATAATGCCGACCCGCCTGTCCTTCAGCAGTTCGGTCGCCCGCGCAAAGGCCTCGTCCCAGCTTGCCTGTTCAAGGCTGCTCCCCTGACGCACGGCCGGCTCGAGAATCCTGTTGCCGGAACGGAACGCGTCATACACATAGCGGCCGCGATCGCACAGCCACGGCTCCGGGCTTCCCTCGACCGGGCGGATGCGCATCACCTCGTCGCCGCGCGATTCGATACTGATATCGCAGCCATTCGGACACTGGGTACAGGTACTCTGATGGTGGGTCATCTCCCACGGACGGGACACGTCATGCGACGGCCTGTCCAGCAGCGCGCCGACCGGGCAGATATCGGCAAGATTACCGGACAGCTCGGATTCGCAGGCCTCCTCGACAATACCGGCAATCGACATATGGTCGGCGCGGTTGAGCACGCCCATGTCGCCCGTGCCGGCGATCTCGTCGGCAAAGCGAACGCAGCGCGTGCAGTGGATGCAGCGCGTCATATGCGTGCTGATAAACGGCCCCAGATCCTGATCCTCGACCGCCCGCTTGGGCTCGACATAACGCCCCTTCGACGGCCCGTGTGCAACCGCATAGTCCTGCAGCCGGCAGTCGCCGCCCTCGTCGCAAACGGGACAGTCCAGTGGATGGTTGATCAGCAGGTATTCCATCACCATTTCACGATCCTTGCGGATCGATTCGGTTTCGGTATGCACCTTCATGCCCTCGGCTACGGGCGTGCAGCAGGAGGCGGCCGGCTTGTTCCAGCCCTCGACCTCCACCAGGCACATGCGGCAGTTGGCCGCCACACTCAGCTCCGGGTGATAGCAGAAATAGGGCACGTCCACACCCTGGGCCCGGCAGGCCTCGAGAATGCTCGTACCCGGCTTTACGGTGACTTCTTCGTCGTTGATGTACAATGTCGTCATGCGGCACTCTCCACCAGTCGGGCACGAACCTCTTCCGGAAAATGTTTCAGCAGGGAAAGAATCGGAGCCGCGGCGCCGTCGGCCAGCGCGCAGATCGTGCGTCCGGCCATATGCGTGGCCGCATCGCTGAGCACCTGAATATCGTCGGGACGCCCCTGACCGGCCTCGACACGCATCATGATGCGCTCCAGCCAGCCGGTGCCTTCACGACACGGCGTGCACTGCCCGCATGATTCGTGCGCATAGAAATGCGCCAGCCGCCGGGCCACGGCCACCACGTCGGCCGTTTCGTCCATGACGATGATCGCGCCCGAGCCCAGCATCGACCCGGCCTTGGCCAGTTCGTCAAAGGTCAGCGGAATCTCGTAATGTTCGGCCATCAGCCACGGCGATGAGGAACCGCCCGGGATGATCGCCTTGGGCACCGAACCATGCTGAAGGCCGCCGCAGTAATCCTCGATCAGCGTCTTCAGCGGCGTTCCCAGAGGCACTTCATAGTTGCCCGGCTTGTTGACCTGCCCTGACACCGAGAAAATCTTCATGCCGGTATTGTTCGGCTGACCGATCTGCGCATGCCAGTCGCCACCATGCTTCAGAATGGCCGGAATCGT
This sequence comes from Zetaproteobacteria bacterium, assembly GCA_021545625.1. Taxonomy (GTDB): domain Bacteria; phylum Pseudomonadota; class Zetaproteobacteria; order Mariprofundales; family Mariprofundaceae; genus JAJRVH01. The sequence goes on along the minus strand of JAJRVH010000151.1, from coordinate 8,695 downwards.
CGACAGGGTTTCCACATTATTGACCACGGTCGGACAACGATAGAAACCCTCGACAGCCGGAAACGGCGGCTTGAAGCGAGGCCGCCCCGGCTTGCCCTCGACCGATTCGATCAGCGCCGTTTCCTCGCCGCAGATATAGGCACCGGCGCCGCGATGCACGGTCAGGTGCATCGAGAAACCCGTGCCGAGAATATTCTCACCCAGCAGATTCGCCGCATAGGCCTCGGCAATCGCCTCGTTCAGGATATTGGCCTCGTGCAGGAACTCGCCGCGGATATAGATATAGGCATCATGCACATCCAGCGCGAAACCGGCCATGATCATGCCCTCGATCAGCAGATGCGGATCGAAGCGCATGATATCGCGGTCCTTGAACGTCCCCGGCTCGCCCTCGTCGGCATTGCACATCAGATAGGTCGGCTTGCCCGTGCTGCGCGGCACGAATGACCACTTCAGACCGGTCGGGAAACCGGCTCCGCCGCGACCGCGAATACCGGCCGTCTTGACCTCGTCGATGATACGGCTTGAATCAAACTCGTTGAGCACGGTCGGAAGAAACTCGTATGCGCCATGCGCCCGCGCCACCTCCAGCTTGCGCATGTCCGGCACATGGATGTTGGCGAAACAGATCGCCTTGACCTGTTTGGGATCGGAAGGAATCGTCATGCCGCACCTCCATGTGCGTCACTCTGCGAGCGCGCGGCCGCGCGTGCATTTTTGCAATCCTGCAAAAGCGTCATGCAGCACCCCCTTCCGCACGCGCCTTCTCGATCAGCGCATCCATCGATTCCGGCGTCGCCTTTTCATGATAAACATTGTTCACCTGCACGACGGGCGCGCCACCGCAGGCGCCGGCGCACTCTACCTCGGTGACGGTAAACATGCCGTCGGGCGTCGTCTCGCCGACCCGGATACCGAGCCTGTCGCACATATGCGCAACCAGCTCGTTGGCGCCGTTGAGCATGCAGGAAGCGTTCGTGCAAACCTCCATCAGGTACTTGCCGCAGGGCTGCTCGCGGAACATCGTGTAAAAGGTCACCACCTCGCGTACGGCCATCAGACGCACGCCCAGCGTTTCGGCCACCAGCTTCTGCACATCCATCGACAGATAACCGAAATCCTCCTGCGCCATATGCAGCACCGGCAACAACGCCGAACGGGCGCCGGGATAGCGGCTTACCAGACTGGCAATCTCGGCCTTTCTGGCCTCGCTGAACTGCGGCTGTTCGGATGCACTCATCGGTCAACCTCTCCAAACACGATATCCTGGGTTCCGAGGATCGCCACCACGTCGGCCACCATATGGCCGCGGCACATGTAATCCAGCGCCTCGATATGGGCGAAGCCGGAGGCGCGCACCTTCATCCGGTACGGCTTGTTCGAGCCATCGGAAACAATGTACACGCCGAACTCTCCCTTCGGATGCTCGACGGCCGCATACACCTCGCCCTTCGGCACATGGAAGCCTTCGGAAAAATACTTGAAATGATGAATGAGCGCTTCCATGTCGGACTTCATCTGCGCGCGCGGGGGATTGGTCAGCTTGTAGTCGTCGATCTTCACCGGCCCGGGATTGGCGCGCAGCCAGTCAATGCACTGGCGGATGATCTTGTTCGACTGCCGCATCTCCTCGACACGCACCAGATAGCGGTCATAGCAATCGCCGGTCACACCGACAGGAATGTCGAAATCGAGCTTGTCGTAAACATCGTACGGCTGCGTCTTGCGCAGATCCCACTCGATGCCGGAGCCGCGGATCATCGGCCCGGTAAAACCCCAGGCCAGCGCCGCCTCCTTATCCACCACGCCGATATCGACATTGCGCTGCTTCCAGATGCGATTCTCGGTCAGCAGGGTTTCATACTCGTCGACATAGCCGGGGAACGACTCGGTAAACGCCTCGATCCTGTCCAGCAGGCCTTCCGGCAGATCCTTGGTCACACCGCCCGGACGGAAATAGGAGGCATGCATGCGCGCGCCCGATACCGCCTCGTAAAAATCGAAGATATCCTCGCGCTCGCGGAAACAGTACAGAAACACCGTCATTGCGCCGATATCGAGCGCCACCGCGCCCAGCCACAGACAATGGTTCAGGATCCGGGTCAGCTCGGCATACATCACGCGGATGTACTGCGCCCGCTCGGGCGGCGTGATGCCTAGCATCCGCTCAACCGCCAGCGCATAGGCATGCTCGTTGGCCATCATCGACACATAATCAAAACGGTCGAAATAGGGAAGGTTCTGCAGATAGGTCTTGTGCTCGAACAGTTTCTCGGTGCCGCGATGCAGCAGCCCGATATGCGGCTCACACTTTTCAATCACCTCGCCGTCCAGCTCCGTCACCAGACGCAGCACGCCGTGTGCGGCCGGATGCTGGGGACCGAAGTTCAGCGTATAATTCTTAATTTCAGCCATGCTCACCCTCCGGCCATGACTTCTGAACCAGCTCGCGGTTCTCCACCCTGTTCGGACGATACACGCAGCGCCACTGCATCTCGTCGAAGAACATTTCCACGCGCCCGGTCAGCGGGAAATCCTTGCGCAACGGATAACCCTCGAAACCGTAGTCCGTCAGAATGCGGCGCAGATCCGGATGGTGATTGAAAATCACACCATACAGATCGAACACCTCGCGCTCGAACCAGTTGGCGGTCGGCCAGACCTCGGTCACCGAATCGACCAGATCGCGCTCATTGGCCCGCACCTTCAGGCGCAGGCGCCTGTTCTCCGAAACCGATAACAGATGGTACACGACCTCAAAGCGGGGCGCATCGGCCGGATGCCCCGGATACTCGCTCATGTCCACGCCGCAGATATCCATCACCTGCTCATAGGCATGATGACCCTTCAGATAATGACAGGCCTCGACAATCGCCTCGCGCGCCAGCACCACCGTCACGCAATCCAGCCCCCGCTCGACCGACAGCACGCCGTCGCCGAACTTTTCCTGCAGGGCTACGACATCGGCCGGCCAGGCGGCCTCGTGAACCGCCGAAATATCATCATGCAATTTATCTTCGGTTTCCTGTGTCATGACCCTTACCGCGCAATCGTATTGGTGCGTTTGATCTTTTCCTGCAACTGGATGAAGCCGTAGAGCAGCGCCTCGGCCGTCGGCGGACAGCCCGGCACATAGATATCCACCGGCACGATGCGGTCGCAGCCGCGCACCACGGAATAGGAATAGTGATAATAGCCGCCGCCGTTGGCACAGGAACCCATCGAAATCACCCAGCGAGGTTCGGACATCTGGTCGTAGACCTTGCGCAAGGCCGGTGCCATCTTGTTGATCAGCGTGCCGGCCACGACCATCACGTCGGACTGACGCGGGGAGGGCCGGAACACGATGCCGAAGCGATCCAGATCGTAACGCGAGGCACCGGCATGCATCATCTCGACCGCGCAACAGGCCAGACCGAAGGTCATCGGCCACAGCGAACCGGCGCGCGCGCCGTTGATCAGCTTGTCGGCCGTCGTGGTGATAAAACCCTTTTCAAGTACGCCTTCTATTCCCATTGCAAGGCTCCTTTCTTCCACGCATAGATATAGCCGACCAGCAGGATCACCAGAAACAGCATCATCTCGACGAATCCGAACAGGCCGATCTTGTTCAGCACAATCGCCCAGGGGAACAGAAACGCGCTTTCCAGATCGAACACAACGAAAAGAATGGCCAGCAGATAGAAGCGGACGTCGAACTGCATGCGGGCGTCCTCGAACGCCTCGAACCCGCATTCGTAGGCGGAAAGCTTCTCGGCATCGGGTCGCTGCTCGGCCAGCAGATAGGTAAGCATCAGGGGCATCACGCCCATCACCAGCGCCACGACAATAAAAATGACGATTGGGATGTACTCATTGGCCAGGTACGCCGCGCCCATGAAAACCCTCCTACAAGCTTTTGAAGCCCCCTCAAGCAGCCCCGAAACAGGTCGGGCTTGCTACCATTGACCGGCAGCCCGGTCAACAAAAAGGCCGCTTTCCGGCCCAAAAAACCCTATAAAAAAAAAGGCATAATGCAATATCAGCAGCCGTAGCGGCCGCTGCGAATGGTGGAGGCGGCGGGGTTCGAACCCGCGTCCGAAAACCATCAGCCTGTGGATCTACATGCTTAGTCCGTTTCGCCAGCACCCCCCGGAAATCAAACGGACAAGATGCCCGAAGGGTCGATTCGTCACTGTTTAACCCTCAGGACCACGAGTCTCCAGCCCTGAGTGGCGAGTCCATCTGATTGGCCCCGGATTTCTGAAGGATGGACACCTCAGAAGCGGGGTAACTTACGCAGCGTAAGCTAGTTCTACGTCGTCGTTTGCAGTTATAACAAACTGTCGGCTTTTTACGGGACCAACAACCCGACATGCCCCACAGGGTTCAGTATCTTCGTCGAAGCCAAATCGCCCCCCGTGAACGGGATATACTAGAAGCTGTTGAGCACATGAACAAGCCCGGCGCTCAATAACGCAGACTGGTCCCCTGAAGGCGTCGCCACATCTCGGCATGAAACACCTCGACCACCAGCGCCCGCGTGCCGGATGGCGAGCGCAACACCGAGCGCCTGGCCCAGCACCCCTGGTGCCGCCCCTCGACATCCAGCTGCGCCACGCTCAGGTCCGAACGGGACAACGACAACCCCCGGTCAAGCAGCAGGTTCCCCAGCGGCCGCCGCCCCTCCTGAAGCTCGCGCATCAGATCCGCAGGAAGATCCTCAAGCGGCAACACCGATTCGGCATCGAACAGCACCGATCCTCGACTCATCAGCGACACCTGCCGGCGCAATGCCGGATCGCCGGCCCCGCATTCGAGCATGCCGGCCTCGTCGGGACGAACATGGTCGACGAACTGGTCGTGCAACCGCACCTCAAGCCGGATGCCGTAACGTCGCTCCAGAAAACGGGTCAGCGAACCGGCCACGGTCAGCACGGCCGCCGCATCACGGTCAAACCCCGCCTCCGCAGGCTTCCATCGGCGCACGGGCTGCCAGTTCTGATCCCTCAGGTTGCCGAAAAACATGCGCGCATCATGGGCCTTGCACGGAAGCGGTCAAGGCCCTTGCCCTGAAAGCGAGGTTCAGGCCGAATTGTCCGCATGAACTGCCGCGTCTACCTGAATCAGTCGATACGCACCGGCGACAGCATCCGGCTGCCGGACGATATCGCGCACTACCTGCGCCATGTCATGCGCCTGCAGCAACATGCGCGAATCATCCTTTTCAACGGCCGTGGCGGCGAATATGAAGCCCGTATCGGGCAACTGTCCAAACGGGAGAGCTTCTGCCACGTCGATCGGTTCATCGACATCGACCGGGAGCCGGACTGCCGCATTCATGTCTTCCAGGCCGCCTGCCGCAGCGAAAAAATCGACACCGTTCTGCAAAAGGGCACCGAACTGGGGGCCGCGTCATTTCATATCGTGCGCAGCGAACGCTCGTCGCTGAAGCTTGATGGACACAGGCTTGAAAAGCGCCTGCAACGCTGGCGGAAGATCGTCATCGAAGCCGCCGAACAAAGCGGCCGCACCGGCGTTCCGGATGTATCCTGGCATAACGGACTGACCGACATCGAGACTGCCGGGCTTTCGCTTGCCCTGCATCCGACAGGCTCCACGGGGCTGTCGGAGCTGGCATCAGGCATTCGCAACAGCGGCGACATCAGCCTGGCCATTGGCCCCGAGGGAGGCTGGAGCGAACGCGATCTCGAGAAGCTTCGGACCTGCGGTTTTACCCTGCTTGCCTTTGGCGAACGTATCCTGCGCACGGAAACCGCGGCCCCAGCCCTGCTGGCCGCCATCCATGCCATCCGCAGCCTTGATGCATAGGCATCACACCGGCTCTTTCCATCCGGAAATATCTTGCTAATATCCGCCGCCCATCCATCGTGCCGATGTAGCTCAGCTGGTAGAGCAGCTCACTCGTAATGAGCAGGTCGTCCGTTCGAGTCGGATCATCGGCTCCATCTTCATAGCAACGAAGAAGGCCGCATAACTGCGGCCTTCTTCGTTTGATCAGCCATCAGTCAAACGATGCCACCAGCGTCCTGATCGCATCGGACGGCACGTCTTCGGCCACAAACGCATCGCCGACCTCCCGCAGCAACACATAGCGTATGCGACTGCCGATATTCTTCTTGTCATGCCCCATCGCATCCAGCCAGGCATCCGCCTCGAAACGGGGGGGCTCCAGCGGCAGGCCGATCCCTTCATAGCAGGCTCGGATCTCCCCCTCGATATCCGGCCGCGCATAACCCAGCTGCCCGGAAAGCCGCGCCGCCATCACCGTCCCGATCGCCACCGCCTCGCCATGCAGATATTCGCTGTAGCCGGTCATTGCCTCGATCGCATGACCGAAGGTATGCCCGAGATTAAGCAGCGCGCGCATGCCCTGTTCGGTTTCATCGGCCATCACGACCTCGGCCTTGTGGCGACAGCATGTATGGATAAGGATGCTGAGGACACCGGCATCCAGATCCAATGCCTGCCGGGCATGTCCGGCACACCAGAGAAAAAACTCCGCGTCCCGGATCAGCCCGTACTTGACCGCTTCGCCAAGCCCGGCGCGCAATTCCCGTTCATCCAGCGTACGCAGTGTTTCGGGATCGATCCAGACCAGCTTCGGCTGATAGAAGGCGCCGATCATGTTCTTGCCCAGCGGATGATTGATCGCCGTCTTGCCTCCCACGCTGGAATCGACCTGCGCCAGCAGCGTCGTCGGCACCTGCACGAACGGAATGCCGCGGCGATAACAGGCAGCCGCGAAACCGACCATATCGCCAACCACGCCGCCGCCCAGCGCCAGCACCGGCTCGTTGCGGGACAGCCGGGCCTGCATCAATGCATCCAGAATCTTCGACCAGATCTCCAGCGTCTTGTAACGCTCGCCATCGGGCAGGATGCATTCCGAAACCCGCCAGCCTGCACGCTCCAGCGACCGGCGCAGGCGCTCCATATACAGGGGAGCGACGGTTTCGTTGCTCACGACCAGACAGCGCCGGGCATCGCCGGCCACGGTCGACAAAGCCTCGCCGATTCCGTCCAGACATCCCGGCTCGATATGGATATCGTAGGCGCGATCGCCAAGATCCACGCGATAGCTGTTCGCATTGTTCGTCTGTTCAGTCATGCCCCTATCCTGACAGAAACCGGCACCGCCCATCCAGTCCGGCCTTTCCACGAAAAAGGGCGGCCATCCCTGGCCGCCCGAAGCATCGGTTTTATCACGATCAGAGCTGGCTGACTTTCTTATGCCCCGTCGCATCGATGATCGTCGGAGTAATGAAGATCAGCAATTCGTTGCGCAGGTCCGACTCAACCTTGCGCTTGAACAGATAGCCAAGCAGCGGAATATCCTTCAGCAGCGGCACGCCGGTCTCGGTATCCGAAACCGTCTGCGAATAGATACCGCCCAGCACGACCGTCTCGCCATTGTTGACCAGCAGATTCGTCTCTACCGTCTTCTTGTTGATGATCGGGTCGCCGCCCTTGATCAGGTCGTTCTCGCGCGGCGTATCCTTGTTGACCTTCAGCTTCATGATGATGCTGTTATCAGCCGTAATCTGCGGCGTAACCTGCAACGTCAGCTTCGAACTGACCTGGGTACTGGCCGTGGTCGCCACGCCGCCGGTAAAGGTCGTCTGCGCAAACGGGATCTGTTCATCCTGTTCGATCTTCGCTTCCTGCAGATTGCTGGTAAACACCCTCGGGCTGGACACCACCTTGATCCGCCCCTCGGCCTCGGCGACCGAAAGCTCGAGATTGAGATTCAGCACATTGCTCAGCGTGCCCAGCGTATAACCAAGCGCCCCGGCCGGCGACTGGGCCGGAAGATCGACGACATTGCCCGCCAGTCCGCCGTTGACGGTATGGCCGAACTTCTGCCCGGCGGCAGCCGGGTCATTGTATGTGCCGCCCCAGCGCACGCCCAGGTCGCGGGAAAACGACTTCGTTGCCTCCACGATGCGCGCCTCGATCAGCACCTGCTGGACCGGCTTGTCAATGCGCGCGATCAGGCGCTTGATATTGTTCAGGCGCTCCCGCGTATCGGTAACGATCAATGTATTGCTGCGCTCATCGAGCAGTATCGAACCGCGATCGGAAAGCAGCTTCAGCTCGCCCGAGGAAGCGCTGCTCTTGGCTGGCACCCCCTTGGTGCCGCCCTGCCCCTGATCACTCACCGACCCCTTGACCGAACCGCCCTCCAGGATGGTCTTCACATCGTTGACCGACGCATAGCCAAGCTCGATAAACTCGGTCTCCAGCGGCGCGATGGCTTCCGCACTCAGCGTCGCATCCTGCCTGGCCTTGGCATCCGCCTTGAGCACATCCAGCGGCGCAATGCGCATAACATTGCCCGACTTCTCCTTGCCCAGCCCGCGAGCCACGAGAATCAGATCCAGCGCCTGATCCCAGGGGACATCGACAAGGCGCATCGTCAGCGTGCCCGAGACATCATCCGACATGATGATATTCAGATCGCTCATCTCCGCGATCAGCTTCAGCGCGTTGCGGATATCAATATCCTTGAAATCGAAGGAAACCTTCTGTCCGGAATAGGCAAGCTTGCCCTCTTCCAGAGCCGATGCCATGCGCTTGCTCTGCGCCAGATCCTCGGGCACCAGATTGACGGTCAGCACATTGCCCGACTGGAAGGATGACAGCTCGACCGCCTGCCGCAGGCGGGCCACCACCTTCACGTCCTTGCCCAGCT
>JAJRVH010000150.1 GCA_021545625.1 Zetaproteobacteria bacterium | reverse complement strand
GAACGGTTGTCTGCCAGAAAGGCGATGTCCTTGATGTGGTCCAGATGGGTGTGGGACAGGCAGATATGGCGAATGCCATGCTGCTCTTCCAGCGACAGCGCCTCGGTGGGCGAGCCGGCGTCGAGCAGGATCGAATCGTTGACCAGAAACGAGGTCAGATGAAAGCCGAGCAGCTGTCCCCCGTAACATCCGAGCACCTTGATCTTCAACCACGCCCCTCCTGTCTATGTGGCGGCGGCGACGGCTCGCCGCATCTGCTCAGCAGAGGATGACATGCAATCGCGCATCTCACAAGCATTTGCCGCATGGGCGATCTGCGACACGAAATGGCTGCCGACCACGACGCCGTCCGCGAATGCGGCCACGCGGGCCGCCTGTTCCGGCGTTTTGATGCCGAAACCGACGCAGACGGGCAGTCGCCCGAGCGACTTGATCCGTTCGACCCTGGCGCGGATGTCGTCCATGTCGCCCATGTCGGCGCCGGTGATGCCGGTCAGCGAGACGTAATAGATAAAGCCCGTGGCATTTTCGCAGACCAGCCGGATGCGCTCCTCCGGCGACGTGGGCGACAGCAGCAGAATGCGGTCCAGCCCTTGTCCGGCCAGCGCATCGTCGCAGATGCCGCCTTCCTCCGGCGGAATATCGACCATCAGCACGCCGTCGGCGCCGCAGGCCTTCGCCTTTTCGGCGAAGGCATCGAAGCCCATCGCATAGGGCACGTTGGCATAGCCCATCAGCACGATGCCGAGGTCCGGATGGGCGTCGCGTACCCGGCGGGTCAGCGCGAATACATCCCCGATATGGGTGCCGGCCTCCAGCGCCCGTTCGCTGGCGGCCTGAATGACCGGGCCGTCGGCCATCGGGTCCGAGAATGGCATGCCGATCTCCAGAATATCCACCTGTCCGGCCAGCGTCTGCAGCAGCTCCAGGCTGGTCGCGATATCGGGGTCGCCGGCCGTCAGGTAGCCGACCAGCGCGCTGCGCCCTTCGTTTGAACAACGTTCGAACGTCCGCCTCAGGCGGGCGGAGCGGATGTCCGGCTGCTTCATGACGCATCCTCCATCCAGCCCAGATGCCTGAACACGGTATTCATGTCCTTGTCGCCGCGGCCGGAAAGATTGATGACGACGATCTGGTCTGGATTCATGTCGCGGGCGATGCGCAGCCCGGCGGCCAGCGCATGGCTGGATTCCAGCGCCGGAATGATGCCCTCGGTGCGGGTCAGCAGCTGCAGGGCCTGCAACGCCTCGTCGTCGGTGGCGGCGTCCAGCTGCAGACGGCCCTCCTCCAGCATGAAGGCCAGCTCCGGGCCGACGCCGGGGTAGTCGAGGCCCGCCGAAATGCTGTGCGTGCCCTGGATCTGCCCTTCGTCATCCTCGAGCAGATAGGTCAGGTTGCCGTGCAGGATGCCCGGCTTGCCGGCCGCCAGCGAGGCCGCATGCTCGCCGGAATCCAGACCGTGGCCGGCCGCCTCGACGGCCACCAGCCGTACCTCGTCGTCGCGGAACGGATGCAGCATGCCCATTGCGTTGGAGCCGCCACCGACACAGGCCACGACCGCGTCCGGCAGGCGCCCGGCCTGCTCGATGATCTGGGCGCGTGCCTCCTGGCCGATGACGGTATGGAACTGGCGCACCATCAGCGGGAACGGGTGCGGCCCGGCAGCCGTGCCGAAGATGTAGAAGGTGTCCTCGCAGGATGCGACCCAGTTACGCAGGGCCTCGTTGACCGCATCCTTCAGTGTCGCCGTGCCGGAATCGACCGGGATGACGTTGGCGCCCAGAAGCCGCATGCGTAGCACGTTCGGCATCTGCCGCTCGACATCCTCGCGGCCCATGTAGATGTCGCACTGCATGCCGAACAATGCGGCGACGGTGGCCGTGGCGACGCCGTGCTGGCCTGCGCCGGTCTCGGCCAGCACCTTCTTCTTGCCCATGCGCCGGGCCAGCAGGCCCTGGCCGATCGTGTTGTTGATCTTGTGCGCGCCGGTGTGGTTCAGATCCTCGCGCTTCAGCCAGATGCGCGCGCCGCCGTTTTCCTCGGACAGCCGGCGGGCATGGTAGAGCGGCGTGGCGCGGCCGACATAGTTTTTCAGAAGGTCCAGCCGTTCGGCGTGAAAGGCCGGGTCGTTCCATGCCTCGAAGAACGCATCCTCGATTTCCTTCAGTGGGCGCATCAGCGTTTCGGCCGCGAAACGGCCGCCAAAACGGCCGAAATGGCCACCCGCGTCGGGCATGTGCCCGATGGGAAGGCTGTAGGCGATGTCGGACTGCAGATGCAGAACGTCGGGTCGGGAAGTGCTCACGAATGCTCCTCGGCCGTTGCGCTGTTATCGTGGCAGCTGTTCACTGCCTCGACGAAGGCCGTCAGTTTGTTCTCGTCCTTGATGCCGGGCGACTGTTCCACGCCCGAGGACACGTCCAGCGCGAACCACTGGCGAATGGCCATGGCCCGGCGAACGTTGTCGATGTTCAGGCCGCCGGCCAGCGTCAGCGGATAGTCGTGCCTGAAGCCCTCCAGCAGCGACCAGTCGAAGGCCTGGCCCGTGCCGCCGTAGACGCCGGCCGGCGCCCTGGCGTCGAGCAGCACCGGACAGGGATAGCGATGCGCCTTTTTCAGATCCTCCCTGCAGGAGACGGGAACCGCCTTGATGACCCGGCGCGCCTGCGCCTGGCAGAATTCCGGCGTTTCGTCGCCGTGCAGCTGGATGACGCCGATCGGGCAGGATTCGAGGACCCGGTTGATGTCCTGCTGGGAAGGATTGACGAACAGGCCGACCGCGGATACGAAGGGAGGCAGCTCGCGAATGATGGCGGCGGCCTTCATCGGGTCGATATAGCGCGGCGACTTCGGATAGAACACGAAACCGACCGCATCGACGCCGAGCCGCGAGGCGCTCAGTGCGTCCTCGAGCCGGGTGATGCCGCAAACCTTGATGCGGGTGCGCGTGGGCCGGGTCAGAAAGGTCATGCCGCCACTCTAGGAGGCTGCGGAAGATTGGGCAATCACGGCAAGTGGCCGTTATGGCGGGCAAAAGGGGTGCGCGCGCATCGTTCCTGGCCTACACTGCGGCGGATGAACGCGACGACCGATGCCCTGATGAACACCTATGCCCGCTATCCGCTCACGCTGGTGAGGGGGGAGGGGTGCCGCGTCTGGGACGACGGCGGCCGCCGTTATCTGGATTTCGTGTCCGGCATTGCGGTCAATACGCTGGGCCATGCGCACCCGGCGCTGGCGCGGGCCATTGCCGGCCAGGCGCAAACCATGCTGCACTGCTCGAACCTGTTCCATATACCGCAACAGCAGCGGCTGGCCGCGAAGCTGGCGGCGCTGTCCGGGCTGCCGCGCGTGTTCTTCGGCAACTCGGGCGCCGAGGCCAATGAGGGGGCGATCAAGCTGGCGCGCAAGTATTTCGCCGACCGGGGCTCGTCCCGGCGGGCGATCATTTCGGCCACGCAGTCCTTTCACGGGCGCCTGCTATCGACGCTGACGGCGACGGGTCAGGACAAGGTCAAGCAGGGCTTCGACCCCCTGCCGCCGGGCTTTTCGCACGTGCCGCTGAACGATCTGGCGGCGCTGGAGGCTGCTCTCGATGACGACACGGCGGCGGTGCTGCTGGAGCCGTTGCAGGGCGAGGGCGGCGTCAACAT
>JAJRVH010000149.1 GCA_021545625.1 Zetaproteobacteria bacterium | reverse complement strand
CGGCCCTTGCGCGTTGCGGCGTTATTCCTCGCGGATGTGCAACCAGCACATTCCGCTCGAAATGCCTTGCAGCGCATCAAATCCGGCGCCTTCGACAAGCGTGACCGTAGTGTAAACAGGCCCTAAATACCTTCCGCAAAATGCACCCTGTCGCTACCGGCGAAGACCGGCGTGGACAGGTATTTTTCGCCGCCGTCGGGAAAGATCGCGACAATGTCGCCGCCTTTGCCCTGTTCGGCCAGCCTTTCCGCAACCTGCAGCGCGCAGGCCATCGCGCAGCCGCATGACTGTCCGGAAAGGATGCCCTCCTCGGCGGCCAGCCGCTGGGTCAGCTCATAGGCCTCGTCGGTACTGATGCCGATTTTCTCGTCGTGGACCGCGGCATCGTAGATGCCTGGCACGATGCTCGATTCGATATGCTTCAGCCCTTCGATACCGTGGAACGGCGAATCCGGTTCGGCGGCAATGATACGGATGTTGGGGCTAATCCTTTTCAGATAGCGGCCGGTGCCGACCAGCGTGCCGGAGGTGCCCAGCGAGGCAATGAAATGAGTGACGCGGCCTTCGGTATCGCGCCAGATTTCCGGGCCGGTCGACTCCTCGTGGGCGCGGGGATTGGCCGGATTGTTGTACTGATCCGGCTTGAAATACATGTCCGGATCGGACTCGTAGATGCTGCGGGCCAGCAGGATGGCTCCGTCCGACCCTTCCAGCGGATCGGAGTAGACGAGGTCGGCGCCGAAGGCGCGGCAGATGCGCTTGCGCTCGTCCGATACATTGCCCGGCATCACCAGTCGCACCCGGTAGCCGAGGGCCGCGCCGATCATCGCCAGCGCGATGCCGGTGTTGCCCGAGGTCGAATCCAGAATGATTTTGCTTTTATCGAGTTTTCCCTGCTCGATACCCTCGCGGATCATCCACATTGCCGGCCTGTCCTTGACCGAGCCGCCCGGATTGAAGCGTTCGAGCTTGGCGTGGATGCGGATATTGTCGGGCAGGCGGGCGGTTATGCGCCGCAGCCGGACCATCGGTGTGTTGCCAATTAAATCGAGTATCGCCGTCAAATCACACCTTCCTTAGTGTTAAATATATAAAGCACACCGAAGTATGGGGTAATTACCGGACATTGCCAAGCAGATGGCGGATCCGCTCCGCATCCGCCCGTTCGGCAGGCCAGATCAGATCGGGGCTGTTGAGCAGGAAGTGCCGCAACGCCCCGGCACTGATGCCCATGTCGCGCAGGCTGCGCAGTGTGGTGCCGGCATGGCGTTTGGCAAGCCGGCGGCCAGCCGCGTCCCTGACCAGTCGGTGGTGGATATAAACCGGCTCCGGCAGACCGAGCAGGCACTGCAGCAGGCGGTGAATGGCCAGGCTGTCGCGCAGATCCTCACCGCGGATGATATGGGTGATGCGTTGTTCGGCATCATCGATGACGGTCGCCAGATGATAGCTGATGCCGATATCGCGCCGGGCGATGACGATGTCGTGCTCCAGCTGCAGCGCATGTGTCCGTCCCTGTTCATCGTGCCAGCAGAGCGGCTCCCCGACCATGGCCAGCGCCCTGTTTGTGTCGAGCCGCCAGGCAAAGGGCTGCCTTGCCATTTTCCATTGCCGTTCATCGGGGGGCAGGCGGCGGCAGGTGCCCGGATAATGGGGCGGCGGATCGTCGCGGTGTGGGGCGGTGGCCATGCGCCTGATTTCCTCCTGGATATCGCGGCGGGTGCAGAAACAGGGGTAGATGACCTGCATCCGCCGGAGCCTGTCCAGCGTCTGGCGGTAGAGCGGCAGTCTTTCGCTTTGCAGCAGCGGTTCTTCAGGCCATTGCATGCCCAGCCAGGCAAGATCCTCGAGCATGGCCTCGACGTACTTGCTGCGGCAGCGGGTATGGTCGATATCCTCGATACGCAACAGGCATGATGCCTGATGCTGTTCGGCCCATTGCAGGCAGTACAATGCCGAATAGGCGTTGCCGATGTGCAGGAGGCCGGTGGGGCTGGGGGCGAAACGCGTGCGCACAGGCATCAGGTCATGGAGTCAGGCCTGCACCCGGATCGTGGCGCTGCTTTTGTCGCTGGCTGGCGGCAGGATCAGCGGCTGGCCATCCTGCACCCGTTCCGGGCGCATCAGCATCTTGATTTCGTCGCCGGCCTGGAAGCGTACATTGTCATGCGGAATGCAGGTCTTGCCGTCGCGGATGATGGCGATGGGCTGGACGCCGTGCGGGATGCGCACGTCGGCCATGCGCTGGCCGATCAGCATCGAATCCGGTTCAATGCGCCGGGTTTCGTAGATCAGGCGTTTGCGGTAGGCCTGATCGTTCCAGTAGGTGAACTTGTAGGGCTTGGCGAACAGGCGCTCAAGCTGCAGCTGATGAATCAGGCTGGCATGTTTTTCCTCATCCCCTTCCTGCAGCGCGATATAGACCTCCGGAATATGGAAGTCGTCACGGCACAGACGCGCGATCAGCAGGTTGTGGTCCGACGAGCCGGTCATGACCAGCGCTGCGCCAATCTCCTCGGCATGGACGATTTCCATGTACAATGGATCCAGCGCGTTGCCGCGTACGGCCTCGTAGCCGGAGCGCTGCAGGTTGGTGATGACCTCCGCGTTCAGATCGAGGAAGCGAACCTCGCGATCCTCACCCAGTGCCCGGCCGATCTCGGCGCCAATCTGACCACCGCCGATGATCAGCACCGAACGGTCATCGCCGCCGTCGATCTTCAGCATTGTTTTCAGCGGTCCGGCCAGCAGGCTGTAGCACAAGACCGAAGCGATGATGATAATATAGACAAGGGCGGTCAGCATCTCGGCCTGCCCCTGTCCCTGTTCCTGCAGGATCAGGGCGAACAGCGAGGTGATGGCGGCCGCCACGACGCCGCGAGGCGCCATGCCGGCCAGATAGGCCGTCTCGTGCATGCCCAGCTTGCTGCCCAGCGTCGATGCCGCAGCCACCAGTGGCCGGGCGAACAGCGCCAGAATTACGAAAATAAGCAGGCCCTGATACAGGTAGATCTGGACGATATCGAGATTGAGATTGGCGGCCAGCAGCACGAACAGGACCGAAATCAGCAACATCGACAGGCTTCCCTTGAAATGACGCAGGCGCTGAATATCGGGCAGTTCCATGCGTTGCAGCGTGGCCCCCATCATCAGCATGGCCAGCAGGCCGGCCTGCGACGAGATATGGTCGGCCAGCAGAAAGAATCCCCAGGCGGAGGCCAGCGTCATGACCGTGCGCAGTTCGAAATCGCGGACCCACGGACTGGACAGCAGCCAGACGACCAGCCGGCCGCCGGCCAGTCCGATCGAGGCGCCGACCGCGGCCTTGATGAAGATGGCCTGTACGATGTGACCGAGCGGCATGTCCGGCGTCAGTGCGACCTGCAGCATGACAATGGCGAGAATGGCGCCGATCACGTCGATCAGCATGGCTTCGCCGGTCAGGATGTGATTGAGTGTGCGCCCGAGGCGCATTTCGCGCACGATGGGCATGATCACCGTCGGCCCGCCGACCGACACCAGCGCGCCGAATAGCAAGGCCATTGGCCATTCGAGATTGGCGATATAGTGGGCGGCAGCGCCGCCGATCAGCGTCGTCAGCAGCGGTCCGAACATCACCAGCCGGCCGACGACCCAGCCGTGTTCGCGCAGGGCCTTCAGGTTCAGGTTCAGTCCGCCTTCGAACAGGATGATGGCCAGTCCCAGTTCGACCAGCGTATGCAGGGCCGGCTCGATGCTTTCGACATTGAGAAGATGCAGGCCGTAAGGCCCGAGTGCCATGCCGCCGATCAGCCACAGCAGGATGGGCGGGAAGCGCAGGCGGCCGGCGATCATCTGGGCTGAAATGGCAATCAGCACGGCGATGACAAAGGCACTGGTGGGGCTGGCTGTTTCGCTGATCATCGAAGTGAGCCTGCCGTCGAAGATGCTGCCCGGCAAGATGTTTTGCATGCTTTTTCACATCTTCTGCGCACGCTGCCCGAATCGGTAGGTTCCTCGCTCTGACGGTGCTAGTATGCGCGCGCGCATGGACTGACTGCCAGGCGGCCGGGGCTGGCG
>JAJRVH010000148.1 GCA_021545625.1 Zetaproteobacteria bacterium | reverse complement strand
GATGGCCCGGTGTCAGTGCCACGACCGTGCCAGTCTTGCCATAGCCGACGCGCTCCTCGTCCAGCTCGCAATAATCGCCATGCTGCAGCAGGCGCAGCTGCAGGCCGCCCTGTTCGGCCGCCTCAATGCAAAGATGCTGTTCGCGCAGCATGCGCGTGGAGCCGGACAGCTTGACATCGACCTGGGCATGATCGCGAAACAGATCGGTGACGCTTTGCGGCGGCCGGTGGGCGCCGAAATAGAACGGCAGCCGGGCGACAAGGCGGGGACGGTTACACAGGGCCTGGCGGGACATCTGGTTCAGGCCCTCGATCTTGGCGTGGATGACAACGGTATCGTCGAGTTCGTCGAAATCCTCGTCGTCGAGCATGACATGCTTCAGGCGGTCGAACAGGGCGGCCAGCAACGGCGTCAGGTTGCAGCCCGGGCCGTTAACCAGCCGGATCAGCGTGCCGCGGTCGATGATCTCCATGCGCCCGTCGGTCAGCGCGGTGACCGTGGCCGTGCGGCTCGGAACCAGTCCGGCCAGTCCCAGTTCGCCGACGATTTAGCCCGGGCCGATCGTGCTGCTGGCGACGGCGCCGTTCCGTCGCCTGCGGTTGACCTGCACCCAGCCGCTCTGGATGAGATAGGCGGCGGTATCTTCCGCTCCCTGGCTGATCAGGGTGTCTCCCTCATGGAAATCGATGAATCTGGCCATGTCTGCAACTCCGAGCCGCCCTTTTGTCGTCAAGGGATAAAATGAGTGCGTATCATACATTTGGCAGTATGCCGGAATGTGACGCGCATCGCAAAGACGGGGCCGGGGTCCGCAAGGTTGCTGCTGGCCGGTGGCTAGGGCAGGATTCGCCGACTTTAGATTCGCTGGAGGGTTCATGTCTGCAAAGCAGAAACAGGCAGCCGGCATTACGCATGATGGTGTTTTCTATCCGCTTGAAGACCTCAATGCGATGCACGACAGCATGCTGTATATCCGTCGTTTTGAGGAAAAGGCCGGGCAACTGTACGGCCTGAAAAAGATCGGTGGCTTTTGCCATCTGTGCAACGGACAGGAGGCCGTCTGCGTCGGCCTGCATCATGCGGCCGATGAAAAGGACTATATCCTGACCAGCTATCGCGACCACGGCCACGTGCTGGCGCGCGGCTCCGATCCGACGGCCGTGATGGCCGAGCTGCTGGGACGCGCCGGTGGCATCGTCAAGGGTAAGGGCGGTTCGATGCATATGTTCGATGTCGAGCGCAACTTCGTCGGCGGCAACGGCATCGTCGGTGAACAGGTGCCGGTCGGCCTCGGACTCGGTTTCTCCAGCTGGTATAAGGACGACGGGCGTGTGACGATCGCCATCATGGGCGACGGTGGCATCAACCAGGGCGCGGTCTACGAATCGTTCAATATGGCGGCGCTGTGGAAGCTGCCGATCGTGTTCATGGTCGAGAACAACCAGTATGCGATGGGCACGTCGCTGGATCGCGCCAGCGCCGAGACGCATCTGTTCAAGCGCGGCATCTCGTTCAAGATTCCGGGCATGCAGATTGACGGCATGGATGTGCTCGAGTTCGACAAGAAGATGGGCGAGGCCATTGCCCATGCCCGCTCCGGCGAGGGGCCGATCCTCGTCGAGGCCATCACCTACCGCTATCGCGGCCACTCGATGTCGGATCCCGCGACCTACCGTTCGCGCGCCGAGGTCGATGAATGGCGCTCCGGACGCGATCCGATCGCCCGCCTGGAAGCGCAGATGATCGAGGCCGGTCTGGCCACCGAGGAAGAGTTCAAGCAGCGCGACAAGGATATCAAGAAGGACGTCACGGCCGTGGCCAGGGCGGCCGAGGCGCAGCCGGAGCCGGATGCGTCCGAGCTGTGGACCGATGTCTATACCGATCCCATTGAGGGCGCATATCCATATCCGGTGAAGGTGGGCTGAAGATGAGCAAGATTACGTACCGTGAAGCGCTGAATCAGGCGATGTGCGAGGAGATGGAGCGCGATGACCGCGTGTTCCTGATGGGCGAGGAGGTGGCCGAGTACAACGGTGCCTACAAGGTGTCGCAGGGCATGCTGGACAAGTTCGGTCCCAAGCGCGTGATCGACACGCCGATCACCGAGCTCGGTTTCGCGGGCCTGGGCGTGGGCGCCGCGATGGCGGGCCTGCGACCGATCATCGAGTTCATGACCTGGAACTTCGCCATCCTGGCGCTGGATCAGATCGTCAATGCGGCGGCCAAGATGAAGTACATGTCCGGCGGCCAGTACAGCGTGCCGATGGTGTTCCGGGGTGCCGGCGGTTCGGCCGCGCGCGTGGGGGCCCAGCATTCGCAGTCGCTGGAGAACTGGATGGCCAACGTGCCGGGGCTGAAGGTCGTGATGCCGTCCAACCCGGCCGACGCCAAGGGGCTGCTGAAGGCTGCGATCCGCGACAACGACACGGTGATCTTCATCGAGAACGAGATCAATTACGGCGATGTCGGCGAGGTGCCGGACGAGGAATACATCATTCCGCTGGGCAAGGCGGACGTGAAGCGCACCGGGTCGGATGTCACGCTGGTGGCGCATTCCCGCATGACCGGTTTTGCGCTTGAAGCTGCCGAGGAGCTGGCCAGGCAGGGAATCGATGCCGAAGTCATCGATCCGCGCACCATCCGGCCGCTGGACGAAAACACGATCCTCGCCTCGGTGGCCAAGACCAACCGCGCCGTCGTGATCGAGGAGGGCTGGCGCTTTGCCGGCATCGGCGCCGAGATTTCGGCCCGCATCATGGAGCGCGGTTTCGATGATCTCGATGCGCCCGTGGCCCGCGTGACCGGCAAGGATGTGCCGATGCCCTACGCAGCCAATCTCGAGGCCATGGCGCTTCCGAGCGTGGCCGAAATCGTTGAAGCGGCGCGCGTGGTTTGCGGCCGGGCATGAACAGAAATCCGCGCGGCGCGTGCGCGTGAAGTCATTAAAAGAGGTAAACGATGCCGATTGATGTATTTATGACTCAGCTGTCTCCGACGATGACCGAGGGCAAGATCGCCCGCTGGCTGAAAAAGGAAGGCGATACGCTGGAATCCGGCGAGATTCTGGCCGAGGTCGAGACCGACAAGGCGACGATGGAGATGGAGGTCGTCGACGAGGGCGTGCTGCACAGGATCATCGCGCCGGAGGGCTCGGTGGTGCCGGTCGGCGCGCCGATCGCAGTCATCGCCGAAGAGGGCGAGGACGTGCCGGCGGACTATATGCCGGAGGGAGGCGAGCCCGCAGCGCAGCCGGAACAGGCCGCCCCGGCTACTCCCGCGCCTGCCCCGGCTGCGCCCGCCGCGCCGCAACCGGTGGCCGAGACGGTAGCTCCCGCGGCTCCGTCGGCCGGCAGGCGCATCAAGGCCAGCCCGCTGGCCAGGCGTCTGGCGAAGCAGAAGGGCATCAACCTGGCGGCCATCACCGGCACCGGTCCGAACGGCCGCATCGTCAAAGCCGATATCGAGAAGGCCGTCCGTCGCGGCATCCAGCTCGGCGGCGCGGCATCCGCCACGACGCCGCCACCGGCGCGACCGTTGCCGGCCGGCCCCCTGCCGTATCACGAGGACGAATTCGAGCGCGTCGAGAACACGATGATGCGCAAGGCCATTGCGCGCCGCCTGACCGACTCCAAGCAGCAGGTGCCGCATTTCTATCTGACCATCGACGTGGCGATGGACAGGCTGATGGACCTGCGCGCCCAGCTGAACGAGGCGGCCGACGGCGCCTTCAAGCTTTCGGTCAACGACTTCATCATCAAGGCCGTGTCCAAGGCGCTTGTCGATGTGCCGGCCGCCAATGCCAGCTGGACGGAGAGCCATACGCTGCAGCACAAGCATACGCATATCTCGGTGGCCGTGGCCATCGAGGGCGGCCTGATCACGCCGGTGATCCGTTTTGCTGAACAGAAGGGTATCGTCGATATCTCCAATGAAGTGAAGGAGCTGGCCGGCCGGGCGCGCGAGGGTACCCTGAAGCCCGAGGAATATACCGGCGGCACGTTCTCGATCTCCAATCTCGGCATGTACGGCATCAAGCAGTTCGCCGCCATCGTCAATCCGCCCGAGGGCGCGATTCTGGCGGTTGGAGGCACCGAGGAGCGCGCCGTGGTCGAGAATGGCGAGGTGCGGGTGAAGAAGATGATGAGCCTGACCCTGTCCTGCGACCACCGCGTTGTGGACGGCGCGGTCGGTGCCGAGTTCCTGGCCGCTTTGAAGAAACATCTGGAAACCCCGGCCAGCGTACTGATCTGATCGCCGGCCTGACAGCCGCCGCAAGGCGGCCGTGCCCTGAAGCGTTGAATCGAATAGAGGTGGAACCATGCCAATTGATGTATTTATGACCCAGTTGTCGCCGACGATGACCGAGGGCAAGATTGCCCGCTGGCTGAAGAAGGAAGGCGACGAACTCGTTTCCGGTGAGGTGCTGGCTGAGGTCGAGACCGACAAGGCGACGATGGAGATGGAGGTCGTCGACGAAGGCGTGCTGCACAGGATCATCGCGCCGGAAGGCTCGGTCGTCGCGGTCGGTGCGCCGATCGCTGTTATTGCCGAGGATGGCGAGGAGATTCCCGAGGACTACATGCCGGATGGTTCGGACATGGCGGCTCAGCCGGAGGAAGAGGTCGCCGCCGAAGCGCCGGCCGCGACAGCGGAGCAGATCGTCGAGACGCTGGCGGCCGCACCGCAGGCCGACGAGGACGACGAACACGAGCTGCAGCTCAAGCCGGCCGGCGTGTTCAATGCCGATGGCGAGTACGATGTCGTCGTGATCGGCGCCGGCCCCGGCGGCTATGTGGCCGCGATCCGTGCCGCCCAGCTGGGCCTGAAGACGGCCTGCATCGAGGCGAAGCATCTGGGCGGCATCTGCCTGAACTGGGGCTGCATTCCGACCAAGGCGCTGCTGCGCACGGCCGAGATCATCAATGTCATCAGGCATCACGGCAAGGAGCTGGGCATCGGCCTGACGACGCCGAAGCCGGATCTGGCCCGGGCCGTGGCCCGTTCGCGCGGCATTTCGGAAAAGCTGGCGGGCGGCATCGGCTATCTGTTCAAGAAGAACAAGGTCGAGCATATCCAGGGCTATGCCCGCTTCGAGTCCGGCAACCGGCTGATGGTCGAGCAGGACGGCGAGACGCGCCAGGTCACTGCGAAGCATGTGATCGTCGCCACCGGCGCGCGAGCGCGCGCCTTCCCGGGCATGGAGATCGATAACGAGGTCGTGATCACCTATATGCAGGCGCTCGTGCCCGAGAAGCTGCCGAAGAAGCTGACGGTGATCGGTTCCGGCGCCATCGGCATGGAGTTTGCCTATTTCTACAACGCGATGGGCTCCGACGTGACGGTCGTCGAGGCGGCCGACCAGATCCTGCCGCTGGAAGATCATGAAATCGCCAGGGTCGTCGAGCGCAGCTTCAAGAAGAACGGCATCAAGGTCATCACCGGCGCGATGGTGTCGAAGGCGGCCAATGTCGATGGCAGGGGCGTGGTCGAATACGAGAAGAAGGGCAAGTCCGAGCGCATCGAGAGCGATCAGGTGCTGGTCGCGGTCGGCGTGGTCGGTAATACCGACAACATCGGCGGCGAGAACACGCAGATGAAGATCGAGCGCAACCAGATCGAGGTGGATGACTGGTATCGCACCGATCATCCGGGCGTATACGCGATCGGCGACGTTGTCGGCGCGCCTGCCCTGGCGCATGTGGCCAGCCATGAAGGCATTGTCTGCGTCGAGGCCATCGCCGGCCAGGCGCCGCACAGGGTCGATTACGGCAACGTGCCGGGCTGCACCTATTGCCAGCCGCAGGTCGGCTCATGCGGCAAGACCGAGAAGCAGTGTCAGGAAGAGGGCATCCCGGTCAAGATCGGCCGCATGTCCTATGCGCCGAACGGCAAGGCGCTGGGCCTGGCCGAGACCGAAGGCATGGTCAAAACGATCTTCCATGCCGAGACGGGCGAGCTGCTGGGCGCGCATATCGTCGGCGCCGAGGCGACCGAGCTGATCGTGTCGCTGCAGCTGGCGCGCACCTACGAAACGACGGAGGCGGAGCTGATGCATCACATGTTCCCGCATCCGACGCTTTCGGAAATGATCCACGAATCGGTGCTCGACTCGGACGGCCGCGCGATTCATATCTGATTGAGTCATGGATGATGGAGGGCCTCCGGAAGGGGGCCCTTTACGTAGGTAGGTTTCTCAGCGGTTTGCCGTGGAACCGGAGTCGTTGATGTATCTTAACATGCCAACACTACTTGAAGCTACGGATCTGCCCAGTTCTCCCTAAATTTTTCCATAATCTCTTCAATTTCGTACCCTAATCTTCTTTTCGAAAAATTATCTATTCGGCCAATGAACCCTGAGAGAATGACAATTATTTCTTCTTTAGATTCATATGATGTATCTGTTAACCCTGTTATTTGTCAGTGAAAGCAAAAAAGGGGCATGCCGCTATTCTGAGCGCTTCTGCTTGCGTACAAGGACGCAAATCCTTCGGGCTTTCGCTTCGGATCGGCAGGAGCCGGGGCCGACCCGACGAGCTGCCCGGTGACGATGTGCGGAAGCCTTCGCTCCTGACAAGGGGCTACAGGTATTCGGGCAGATGCCTGCGTAGCTCCCGAGGCTCCTTGGCAAGCAGGTGATTGTCCAGCTCCTGTTTCAGCGCCTGCCGGACCGGCTTGCTGTAGCGCTCGCGCAGCATGCCCAGAAACGCCGGCGGGGCTGCGATATACAGCCTTTCGCAGGCGCCGCTGTTGCAGGCCCGGTGCAGATATTCCGTCAGTTCGCCGGCAAAGGTTTCCGCCTCGTGCCTTTTCGGATCGACCGTCTGTTCCATCGCATGCCGTCCGTGGCCGGCAGAATCGTATGCGCGGCCCGGCAGATCCGTGGTCAGCTCGCGGTCTCGCAGGCGCGATTGCGGGTGTTCGAAGCGCATATGCTCGATCAGTTCGCCCTTGCCGCCGGAGGTTTTGTAGATGATGCCTTCAGCGGCATCCGCTGTCAGAATCCAGGTGGTTTGCATAAGCACCTCCCAAGCATGGTCTATACTATGTCTATAGCGTTTCGGCGGGCATTTTTACAGCCGCGGCTATTTTTTCAGACGGGTGATTTTCGATCCCTCAAAATTCAGATTGTACATCAGCCCCTTGTTGGAGAAGATGAAGCCGATGACCGGCTTTCTCAGCGTGTCGCTGTCGATGGCGCCGCCGGCTCCCAGCGTGGCCAGCGCAACGCTGCCGTCGACGCCGACCTTCCAGCCTTCGCTCCTGCGGAAGCTGTTCAGCGCCTCGCGGGTCATGAACAGGATAACCTGGGACTTGATCTGCGCCCCGAGCTGGAAGCCGACCGAGGCGGATACGGTGCTGTAGTAGCCGACGATTTTATGATGGACGAGCAGCGCCCCCTCGCCGTATTCGCCGCCCACGACCAGACCGGCCTTGAACACCTCGGGAAAGACCAGGATGCCGGCGGCCTTTCGGGCCAGTTCCCGGCCGGCCGGCACCTTATCGTAGAAGACGGTCAGCGTGGCGCGGACCTTGGCGTCGATCTCTGTCTTGCTGGCAGCCTGGGCGGGCAACGCGATGCCCAGCATGGCGATGGCAAGCATGGCAACAGCGGCATGGCGGAAACAGCTTGCGAATATATTCATGGCGTACTCCCTGCGTATCTGGTCTGGCCGCGCGCCGGACGGGCTCGCGGCGGGTGCCTTACCAGTATATCAGGAAATGTGCGGCCGTGCCGCGTTAATCGTCGATTTTCGCCGTCACTCCCTGATCCGAGCAGGAAAGGCTGACCGTGGTCAGATCCAGCGGCAGCGACAACTCGCGGCTCAGGTCGAGTTCGCCGCCGAGCGACTTGACGCCGTCGGTGATGATCTCGTAGGGAATATGGCGGCAGTCGCCGGATGCCTGCAGCACGATGCGCGCCATCTTGCTGGCGCTGGTGATGACGCCGGGCGTGCCGTGATCGATCATATAGGTGTAGCGGGCGGCCAGGGCAGTCGTGGCCGGCATGAGCAGCAGCAGGATCAGGGGCAGTTTGCGCAGCGACATGGCGGCCTCCTTGCGGGTTTCGGATGTGGACAGCATAGCGGGACGGGCATGCAAGCCAAGCGCGGTTTGTGTTCGCCTGTCCGCGCTTCTAGCCTTGCGCGGATGAAACTGATTGCGGGCGGGCTGGTTGCTGTGATCGCGCTGATGGTGCTGGCGGGGGTCGGGCTCAGCCTGTGGTCGCGCAGGGCGCCGGATGCGGGATTGCAGGACGGACGTTTGCGCCCATGTCCGGAGACGCCGAACTGTGTGTGCAGCGAAACGACGCCCGCCGATGCCGAACATGCCGTCCGGCCGCTTGACACACGGGGCAGCCCGGAGGCATGGGAGCTGCTGCAATCCGTGATCGCCGGGCTGGGCGGTACGATTGTATCCGGCGACGGGCATTATCTGTATGCGACGTTCACGACGCCGTGGTTCCGCTATGTCGATGATGTCGAGGCCCGCCTTGACGCGACCGTCGGCCTGATCCATATCCGTTCTGCCTCGCGCGTCGGGCGTTCCGATCTGGGGCTCAATCGCCGGCGCGTCGAGACGATTCGCAGGCATTTCGAACGGCGGCTGCAGCAGACGCCGGGCGGCCATGCTTGACGGTTCGGCCATGCGCTCCGACAATGCGCGCTCCGCGGCGGATGCCGGCCCGGCCCATATGCACCCTTAGCTCAGCTGGATAGAGCGCTGCCCTCCGAAGGCAGAGGCCAGAGGTTCGAATCCTCTAGGGTGCGCCATTTTCCCATCAGCCATGAGTGCGAACCCTGTTGTCCCGAGAGTTTCGGGCCTTGGGCAGGGCTTTTCCTGCCGGATTGCCGTTCATGGCCGTGAGCGCCGGGGCTGTCGCCTTATTTTCACGTCAGGGAGCGGATAAATTGCCGCCCCGGATTTCCCGTATCCGGTCCTGCGATAAAGGCGGTTCGTCGGGGCCGAGGGTGATATCGCCGCCGATGCGAACGCCCCTGTAGCCTCCCTGCCGTTCGCGATCCGGAATCAGGCACAGCAGGTTTTCCATGTACCATGGCAGGCCGTATGCGTGGCGGGCGGGTACTGCACTTCGATATGAACGATGGCAAGGTATATTCCGCCAGTGCGCGGAATATATGGAAGCACGATCCCGATTGCCGTGAATTGCCGCCATGGCCCTGATGTTCGGGGCGCGGTTTGCAATTGCCCGCGAACGGCGGACAATGCGCGCCAGATTCGATGCCGCAAGGCATGACCCGAGGAGAAGCCATGAGCACCCTGCCCCCCTGCCCGGAATGCAATTCCGAATACACCTACGAAGATCGCGGCATGCTGGTCTGTCCCGAGTGTGCGCATGAATGGACGGCCGGCGAGGCCGGCGAGCCGGAAGGGTTCGTCGTGCGCGATGCCCACGGCACACAGCTGGCCGACGGCGATACCGTTACCGTGATCAAGGATCTGAAGCTCAAGGGCGCGTCCTCCACGATCAAGGTCGGCACGAAGGTGAAGAACATCCGGCTTGTCGATTCCGATCACAATATCGACTGCAAGATTCCCGGCATCGGCCAGATCGGCCTGAAATCGGAGTTCGTCAAAAAGGTCTGATATCGGCCGGGGTTTGGTGGGATAAAAAGCTGGGCCGGAAAGGACAAGTCGGCTGGCACAAGTATCTGTGGAATTCATATTGCCAGACTGATATTTGTCGCGGCTTGAGTGCGGGAGTACCCGACCCTATACGGAAAGTACAGGCATCACGGAGAGCCCGCCATGATCGCAGGGAAGAGCAGGAAATATCTCGCCGGCATGCTCGTTTCGCTGATGCTGGCTGCCTGTGCCTCGACGGTGCAGGAGCTCGTGGAGGAGGTGCAGCAGAAGCCGGTACAGTATACGCAGCTCAGCGAGCTGCCCTTTCAGCCGCTGGCAATAGGCGAGCATCAGTCATTCAGGCTGGATGAGCATGCGCCGGTCTTTGCCTTCGATACCGGCAAAAGCTATATCCGGGCCATCGCCCTGCCGGTGGAGAGTCGCCCCTATGTCCTGGTCGTAAAAAGCTATTTCGTTTCGAGCCTCACCGATGCATCCATCCAGATCGTCCGGGGCAGCAAGTGGGCCGGTGATCCTGCCACGCCATTCGTGTTTCCGCCCTGCGTCCTCATGCTTGATGATCACTACCAGCCGATCAGAACCATCTGCACCGAACAGTTTCAGGTCGCCTCGACCATGCGTCGGAAACATGTATTGCTGTTTTCCGTGCCATCCGGTCGCTCATGGCTGCAAACGGCCATCCGCCTGGAAGTCGGCAGTCGTGCACGCTATGCTGTTATTTTCACAACGAAAGCCCTGCTTGCAGGGTCAACATCGATCAGCCGGGATGTCTGGACCTATGGCAATTCCCTTTACAGCCATGGCCGGGCCTACCATATCCCGATCGGGAAACTGGAGCTTGACCTCGTCCGGCCCGAGAACCTGCTGTCCACGGCATATGAAGAGCCTCGCGATCTGCCGGAGGCCGTGCCAGGCAAAATCTTTCACACCCGCTGGTTCAGTGTACAGGTGCCGGCGCACGCATCCTTTCACGTGCGGAAGGACTCCTTTACCGTCATGGCAGGCACAGGCGACTATGTCGGATTTGACGCTATGCCGAAAAAACCGGGCATCGTCACCTTCTTCATCTACAGTCTCCCCCGCAAGAGAATCAACGATGATGAACTGCGCTCGGACATGAAGCTGGCCATGCATGAACACCGGCACAATTTTTCCGATATCGAATACACGCTCAGGTCCGTGCGCATTGATGACCGGCCCTGCCTGCGGCTCGACTTCACGGCCCGGGTCAGGCGTTCATTCTTCGCGCCGATTCAGGGCTATGACATTTTCTGCATCAGCAGCGACAGACATGCTGTGATTCGTATCGGCGGCAATGTCGTGTATCCGCCGCACATCGGCTACCGGGTCGATCGCGATGCGCTGGAGGCCTTCATCAAACGCATTTCCCTGCAGTGAAAAGGCCGCCCTTCCGGAGCGGCCTTATTCGATATGATATGCCGGCAATCAGTGCCGGAAATGACGGATGCCGGTGAAGATCATGGCGAGATGATGTTCGTTGGCGGCGGCAATGACTTCCTCGTCGCGGATCGAACCGCCCGGCTGGATCACGGCCGTCGCGCCCGCCGCGGCCAGCGCATCCACGCCGTCGCGGCACGGGAAGAACGCATCGGAGGCCACGGCTGAGCCCCGGATGGCTTCACCGCCGTGCTCGGCGGCAATGCGCGTGGAATTGACGCGGTTCATCTGGCCCGCGCCGACGCCCAGCGTGACGCCGCCCCTGGCAAACACGATGGCGTTCGATTTGACATGCTTGGCCACGGTCCAGGCGAACAGCATATCATTCCATTCGGCCTCGGTCGGCGCGCGCTCGGTGACAACCCTGCATGCATCGCGATCGAGCATGTGCGCGTCACGCTCCTGTACCAAGAGGCCGCCGTTCACGCGCTTGAATTCCAGACCGCCGGATACCGGTGCAACGCCCGGCGCCAGCAGCAGGCGCAGATTTTTCTTCGCGGACAGAATCTCGCGTGCACCATCCTCGAAGCCGGGCGCGATGATGACGTCCATGAAGGTTTCGGCGATCAGTTTCGCCGTGGCCGCGGTCAGCGGCCGGTTGAAGGCGGCAATGCCGCCGAAGGCCGATACCGAATCGGCCGCGCGGGCGCGCTCGTAGGTTTCGGCCTGGTTCTCGCCCGTGGCCACGCCGCAGGGATTGGCATGCTTGACGATGACCACGGCCGGCGCGGCAAAATCACGCACCAGTGCAAAGGCCGCGTCGGCATCGGCGATATTGTTGTAGGACAGTGCCTTGCCCTGCAGCACCCGGCAATCGGCCAGCGAAATGCCCTCGTCCTCGGGATCGGCATAGAAGGCGCCGGCCTGATGCGGGTTTTCGCCGTAGCGCAACTCGTCGGCGGTCTTGATGAACTGGCGGGTGAAAATGTCCGGAAACGCGCGCTTGCTGCCATCGGCATTCAGCGCCGAAAAATGGTTGGCAATGGCGCCGTCATAGGCCGCCGTATGCGCGAATGCCTTGACGGCCAGCGCCCGGCGCTTGCCCTCGTCCAGCGTGTCGTTGTCGATGGCATCGAGCACCATCGCATAATCGGCCGGATCGACGACGATGGTCACGAAGCGATGATTCTTGGCCGAGGCACGCACCATGCACGGCCCGCCGATGTCGATGTTTTCGATGGCATCGTCGATCGTGCAGCCCTCCCTGGCGACAGCCTCGCGGAACGGGTACAGGTTCACGCACACCAGATCGATCTGCTCGATGCCGTGCTAGCGCATGGCCGCCAGATCCTCCTTGTTGTCGCGCCGGGCCAGAATACCGCCGTGCACCTTCGGGTTCAGCGTTTTCACGCGTCCGTCCATCATTTCCGGAAAGCCCGTGTAATCGGAAACGTCGCGCACCGGGATGCCGGCCTCGCGCAGCAGCTTCGCCGTGCCGCCGGTGGACAGGATGTCGATGCCGCGCCCGGCGAGCGCCCGGGCAAAGTCCTCGATGCCGGTTTTGTCGGATACGCTGATTAATGCACGCTTAATGGTGGTCATGAAAACTCCGTAGCTTCGGTGGAATCGCTGAAAAACAGACGCAGGGACAGGCCGCTTCTTCAGCCCCTTGCAAAGATCAAAGGGTTGCGCAATCTACGCATCGCGCAGGCGGCTCACAAGTCGCGGCTCAATTTTCGATACCCAGGAGTATGCATGCTTTCGAGAATACTGGCTTTATCCGGCTTTTTACTGCTGGCCCCGCTCGCCATGGCGGCGAATCTGCAGCAGGCCAGCTTCGCCAATGGCGTCAGACTGATTGTGCAGGAGGATCACGCGGCACCGGTGGCGATCGTGCAGGTCTGGCTGAGGGTCGGCGGCCGCGACGAGCTGCCCGGCAGGACGGGGCTGGCGCATGTGTTCGAGCATATGATGTTCAAGGGCTCGAAGAAGCTGGCCGCCGGCGAGTTCTCGAACCGCATCGCGGCCATGGGTGGCAACGACAACGCCTTTACCAGCCACGATTACACCGCCTATTTCGAAACGGTGCCGGCCGCCCGCGTCGACGAGGTGCTGGCCATGGAGGCCGAGCGCTTCGGCCATCTGGCTCTGAGGGATGAAGATTTCCGGAAGGAGATCCGCGTGATCATGGAGGAACGACGCATGCGCACCGACGACAACCCGAACAGTCGCATGTTCGAGGAGCTGTCGGCCGCGGCCCTGCGCCTGCATCCGTATCGCAATCCGGTGATCGGCTGGATGCAGGATCTGGAAAAACTGACGATCGAGGATGTGCGGGCCTTTTATCGCACCCATTACGTGGCGGCCAACGCGACGGTGGTCGTTGTCGGCGATGTCGATTTCGAACATCTGAAACGGGTCGTGAAGCGCAGCTTCGGCAGGCTGCCGAAGCGCGATATCGCCCCCCGTTTCGATCCCGTCGAACCCGAGCCGCTGGGGCCCAAGCGGGTGACGGTCCGGGTGCCGGCCCAGCTGCCGATGCTGGCCGTGGCCATGCCGGTGCCGGTCTGGCATCCGGGCGACAATGATCGCGAGGCGGCGGCGCTGGCCGTTGCGACCCGCATTCTGGCAGGCGGCCGTTCGGCCCTGCTGACCCGGACGCTGGTCGACGAACAGCGCAAGGCCTTTGCCGTGTCGGCCGGCTACGATCCGTTCGGTATGGGTATCGACCTGTGGTACGCCTACGGTATGCTGGGCCGGGGGCAGTCGCCCGAGGCCTTCGAGCAGGCCTTCTGGAGGCAGATCGATGCGCTGACGGAGAAGGGGCCGGATGCGCGGCAGCTGGCGGCCGCCCGGCGCAATATGATCGCCGACGAGGTGTTCGCGCAGGATTCGCTGTATCTGCGCGCCAGACAGATCGGCGAAATGGAAACGGTCGGCATCGGCGCCGACCGGATGGATGACTGGCTGGCGGCCGTGCGCAAGGTCAGCGCGGACGATGTCCGGCAGGCGCTGAAGCGCTGGATCAGGCCGGAGCGTTCGACGACGGGGCTGCTGCAGCCGCTTGCCAGGGGGGAGAGATCATGAACATGTTGCGCGTACTGTCCCTCCTAACCCTGTGGCTGGCCGGCGTCTCGCAGGCGGCTGCCATCGAGCCGATCCGCGAGGCACGTCTCGACAACGGCCTGCGCATTCTGTTGATGGAGGCGCATCAGGTGCCGATGGTCGTGATGCGCCTGACCCTGCCGGCCGGAAGCCGCTTCGATCCCGAAGACAGGGGCGGCACCGCCTCGCTGCTGGCAGGCATGCTCGGCGATCACACGGCCAGGCATGATTACCGTGCCTGGGCCGAGATGCTCGATGCTGGTGCGATTCGCCTGGGAGCGGGCGTGGATCGCGAGGCGATGAATATCAGCCTGACCGTGCTCAGGGAGGCACTGCCCGACGGCGTGGCGGCGCTGGCCGAGGCGGCGCTGGAGCCGGGCTGGGATCGCGGACGTTTCAACATCCTGAAGCAGGACAGCATTTCGGCAGCCAGAAAATCGCTGGAGGAGCCGGGCACGCAGGCTTCCGATCTGGCGGCCGGGCTGCTGTTTGCCGATCACCCCTTCGGCCATCGCAGCGTCGGCAATGTCGAAAGCCTGTCGCGTATCGCCCTGGAGGATCTGAAAACCCTCTACCAGCGGCAGTTCAGGCCCGAGGGCGCCGTGCTGGCCGTCAGCGGCGATGTGAACATGGACGAATTGCTGGGCCTGTTGCGTCCGGCCCTGGCCGGCTGGAAGGGGCGACCGGCCATCGCGCGTACCGACATCGCGCGGCCCGCGCCGGTCAGTGGCCGGACGCTGGAAAAGCACATGCCGACGCATCAGGCGCTGGTGCAGTTCGTGCGCCTGGGGCCGGCCCGCGGCGATGAAGGCTTTTTTGCCGCTATGCTGATGAATCATATCCTCGGCGGCGGCGGCTTTGCCTCGCAGCTGATGACCGAGGTGCGTGAGAAGCGCGGCCTGGTGTACGGTGTTTATTCCTATTTCATTCCGCTGACCGTGTCCGGCCCGTTTGCGATCACGCTGCAGACCCGCGCCGATCAGGCCGGCAAGGCTGCCGCAGTCGTGCAGGAGGTGCTGGGCCGCCTGGCGAAACG
>JAJRVH010000147.1 GCA_021545625.1 Zetaproteobacteria bacterium | reverse complement strand
CATCAGCACGACAAGGCGGGTCTATGCGATGGTTTCGGAAGCCTCGATGCGCTTCGAGCGCGGCGTGGATCCGGCCATGGTCGAACGGGCCATGCACTGCGCCACGGCCATGATTACCGAGCTGTTCGGCGGACGTCCCGGTCCGCTGGCGGTCGCAGGCAGCGCCGATGCCATTCAGTCGGTGCATGCGCTGACATGCAGTCTGAAGCGTCTTGAGTCCAGGCTGGGGGTGCAGATTCCGGAGTCGTGCGATGAGGTGCTGTCGCGCATGGGTTTTGCTGTCAGGCGCGACGGTGACCGCATCGATGTGAGCGTGCCAGGCTGGCGGCATGATATTGCGATGGCCGAGGACATCTCCGAGGAATATGCGCGGGTGATCGGATTCGATGCGATTCCGGCCGTGATGCCGTCGCTGGATATCACGGCACCTGCCGCCGTGGATACTGCGGTGGCCGATGCGGTGCGGGACGGCTTCGTGCAGGTGATCACCTATGCCTTCATCTCCGCATCCGAGCAGCGTCTGTTCACGCCTCGCGATGGCGCCGATATCGAGCTTGCCAATCCGCTTTCCGATGCGATGACGGTGATGCGGCGCAGTATCTGGCCGGGTCTTCTCAATGCGGCCCGCCATAATATGAACCGGCAGCAGGCCGGCGTGGCGCTGGTTGAGCAGGGGCGCATCTACCGCCGCGCCGATCAGGGGCACCGGGAAGTCGACCGGCTGGCCTGGCTGCTGGCCGGCGAGGTGCAGCGCGACGAGTGGCATGCCGATGCCAGGTCGGCCGATTTCTTCGATCTGAAAGGCGCGATCGAGGCGTGGCTGGAAGGCCGGGGGCTGAGCGCGCGTTTTGTCGCCGATGATCACGTGCAGGGACTGCAGCCGGGGCAGACGGCCCGCATCATGGCGGGACGCGGGCAGGTCGGCGTGCTGGGGCGCGTTGATGCGGGGATTGCGGCGGATTTCGATATCGACGTGCCGGTTTACGTGGCCGAGATCGATCTGGCCGCGCTGCCGGCCGGCAAGCGGGCGAAGTTTGCGCCGCTGCCCGAGTTTCCCGGCGTGGAGCGCGATCTGGTCTTCCTGTTTGATCGCGATGTTGAGGCCGAGGCGGTGCTGCAGGCGGTGCGCAAGGCGGGCGGCCGCTTGCTGACCGAGGCGCGCATCTTCGACCTGTACGAGGGCAGGGGCGTGCCGGAAGGCAAGCGAAGCCTCGGCGTTCGCTTTACGCTGCAGGCACCGGATCGCACACTGACGCAACAGGATGCCGAGGAGGCGATGCGGGCGATTGCGGAAGCGATTGAGCAGCGTTTTGAGGCCAGCCTGCGGGGCTGATCTTCTGGCCCTGGTTTTGCTTGCCGAATGTTGGCCGGTTCCGGATAGCCGGTTTTTTCGGAACGGTACCGGGAGGATGGAAACATGAAACGGCGCGCGCGTCTGTCAGGACTGCTCATATTGCTGGTGGCGGGCCTTGTCGCCTGCGGCGGCAATGAAACAACGAACGAGGCAGACAAGCCCGAAGTGCGGGTCGGGCGTCTGATCTGTGGCGGTCATTTATCGCTGGCGGTGGTGGAAAACCGATATCAGCACGAACTGAGCTCGTTTCGCTTGCAAACCGTCCAGAATCACGACTGGAACGATGTGGTCGCCGATATGAGAAGCGGTCGGCTGGTCGGCACATTCATCCTTTCGCCGCTGGCCATGCAGCTGATCCGGGAGGGATTGCCGGCAAAGATCGTGCTGATGGCCGACCGCAACGGCAACGGCTTCGTATTGTCGAAAAAATTCCGCCGCATCGAGGACTTGATCGGCCGCAAGGTCATCATTGCCGTGCCGCATCGCTTTTCCCAGCATCATGTGCTGTTGTATCTGGCATTGAAACAGCATGGTGTCCCTTATAAAGATATCAAGGTGATCGGCATGCCGCCGCGCGATATGATCAATTCGCTGCAGCGCGGCGAAATCGACGGCTTTGTTGTCGGCGAGCCGGAAGGCAACAAGTCCGTTTCGCTGGGCGTGGGCTGGATGGCGGCGATTTCCCCCGATATCTGGAGGGATCATATGGATCATGTGTTTCTGGCCTCGAATGCCTTCATTGAACAGCATCCCGATCAGGCGCAGGAACTGATCTCGGCCCTGAAAAAGGCCGGTGCATATATCGAGGCGCATCCGCATCAGGCTGCGGTGATGGGGGAGGACTATACCGGCTCCAGCGCGGCCGTATTCGAACAGGTATTGACCACGCCGCCCGACTGGATCGATTACAGCGACATGGTGCCGGGCATCGGACATTTGCAGGCGATGGCCGGGCTGTTGGTGGAGATGGGGCTGTGGCCGGACATGCCTTCCGATCTGGCTTCCTATGCCGAGCCGCAGTTTATTCTGAACGCGACCGCTCAATAATGCGGCGGGCTTCCTGATGAGTCGACCGGTGGGGCAACGCCTGCCGCTACGCAGCGCTTGGTACGGCCTGGTGCTCATGGCCTCGCTGTTGCCTGCGCTGACATTGGTGCCATGGCTGGGCGATCAGGCGGAGGAGTTGCTGTTCGACCGGGCCATGTTGCGCGAGGAGATGCATCATCAGCAGATCGAAACGCGCCTGTATCTGGAAACGGAACGGCTGGTTTCGGTGTTGCAGAACAAGTCCGATCCGGTCGCCTATTTTCTGGCTCAGGGCGACGGGCGACCGATGATCCGGTCGCTGATCGAAAGAATTGTGGCACGCGAGGCGATGGTGAATACCGCCACCGTGTATGATGCGCAGGCCCGCGTGATTGCCAGGGTGGCGCGCGGTGAACACACCGAGGCTGTGATCGACAGCGAAGCGCGCAGCTTTGTCATTCCGATGATGGGCAGAAACTTTCTCGGCGCGCCGGTCCGCCTGCAGGACGGACATGTCGAATTTCTGATTTCGGTACCGTTGCAGACGGGCGATGACGTGATCGGCGTGCTGGTGGGTACGAT
>JAJRVH010000146.1 GCA_021545625.1 Zetaproteobacteria bacterium | reverse complement strand
TGCTGCGCTGGCTGCTGTTCGCTGCCCTGTTCGCGCTGACGCTGTTGCTGGCGCTGGGCGCGGGCGAGGCATGGATCAATCCGTTTGCCGCCGGCGGACAGGATGCGCTGATCCTGTGGGATCTGCGCCTGCCGCGCCTGCTGACGGCCTTCGCGGTCGGCGGCCTGCTGGCGCTGGCCGGCGCATGGTTTCAGGTGTTGCTCGGCAATCCGCTGGCCGAGCCCTATGTGCTGGGCGTGGCCGGTTCCGCGTCGGCCGGCGCGGTATGCGGCCTGATGCTGTGGCCGGATTCGCCCTGGGCGATGAGTGCCGGCGCCTTTGCCGGCGCATGGCTTGGTATCGTCGTCGTGATGGGCTTTGCGCGCCTGGGAGCCAGCCGCATGCTGCTGGCCGGCGTCGTGCTGGCGGCCTTCTGGTCGGCCGTGCTGGCGTTGCTGCTGGCCCTGTTGCCGGAACAGGGGCTGTTTCGTGCCTTTGCATGGATGATGGGCGATCTGTCGCACAGCGCGCTGCCGGTGCCATTGCTGCTGGCTGGCTGGCTGCTGGCGCTGGTCTGCGGCCTGCTGCTGTCGCAGTCGCTGGATCGACTGTTGCTCGGCGAGCGTCATGCCGAAGCGCTGGGTGTGGATGTCGGCCGCCTGCGCCGGCGGCTGTTGCTGCTGGCCTCGGCCGTGACCGCGATGGCCGTGACTGCGGCCGGTACGATCGGCTTCGTCGGCCTGGTCGTGCCGCATCTGATGCGCATGCTGTTCGGCTCGCTGCATCGGGTCATGTTGCCGGCCACGGCCGTCGGCGGCGGCCTGTTGCTGTTGCTGGCCGATACCGCCGCGCGCACGGTGATCGCTCCGGCCGAGCTGCCTGTCGGCGTGCTGACGGCGCTGATCGGCGTGCCGGTGTTCCTGTTCCTGCTGCTGAGGCGCGGCGGATGAGCGGTATGCGGATTCGGGAGCTGTCGATTGCACGTGCCGGCCGCACGCTGCTGTCGGGGCTGTCCTGCGACCTTGACGCCGGCACGACCAGCGTCGTGCTGGGGCCGAACGGCGCGGGCAAGTCCAGCCTGCTCCTGGCGCTGGCCGGGCTGATTCCCGCATCCGGTGATATCGACATCAATGATCGCCCGCTGGCTTCTTATCGACGTGAAGAGCTGACGTGCCGCATCGCCTGGCAGGGGGAGCTGCCGCCGACCGAGTTCGGGCTGACGGTGCGTCAGCGGCTGTTGCTGGCGGAGCGGGAAGGCGATATCGGCGTGGCCGCGGACGCGATGGATGTCGCGGCGCTGCTGGACCGGCCGCTGGGCGAGCTTTCCAGTGGCGAACGGCAGCGCGTGGAACTGGCCGCGTTGATGCTGCGCGAGGCCCCGCTCTGGCTGCTGGACGAACCGACCGCGCATCTGGACATGAAGCACCAGATCCGCTGCCTGCGCATGCTGGACCGGCAGCGCGCCGCGGGCCGGGCCATCGTCGTCGTGCTGCACGATATCCAGCAGGCCATGGCCGTTGCCGACCGGCTGATTCTGATTGATGGCCGCGGCGGGGTTGAATATGGTGCGGCGGAGTCGCTGTTCGACGGAGATCGGCTGTCGCATCTGTTCGATGCGCCGCTGCTGCAACGGGGCGGTGTGCTGATGCCCGACTATATGGGGGATGCATGAAAACACGCGAACGCAGAACGGGACTGGTGCTGGTGCATACCGGCGATGGCAAGGGCAAGTCCTCGTCGGCCTTCGGCATGGTGTTCCGGGCCGCCGGCTGGGGCATGAAGGTCTGCGTGATCCAGTTCATCAAGGGCAAGTGGAAAACGGGCGAGCAGCAGGCGGCCGAGCACTTCGACAATATCGAGTGGCATGCGCTCGGCGACGGCTTTACCTGGGATACGAAGAATCCCGAGCAGGATATCGCCACCAGCCGCGGCATATGGGAGCTGTGCAAGCAGAAGCTGCGCAGCCACGAGTACGACATGCTGGTGTTCGACGAGATCAACTATTGCAGCAGCTACGGCTGGATTTCCGGGGCCGAGATCGCCGATTTCATCCGCAGCGAGCGGCCGGACTGGATGCATCTGATCCTGACCGGCCGCGATGCGGCGCCCGAGGTGATCGACGTCGCCCATACCGTGACCGAGATGCGACCGGTCAAGCATGCCTTCGATCAGGGCATCAAGGCGACGCAGGGTATCGAGTTTTGACCTTCGTCCTGTTGGCTCACGGATCGTCCGACGCCCGCCACGGCGGGCAGGTGCGCGGGCTTGCGGCGGAGGTTTCCGGGCTGCTGGACGAGCCGGTGGAGACGGCCTTCCTGTCCGATGCGTCGCTGCCGCGGGATGCGCGCGTGCTGCCGCTGTTTCTCGGCGAGGGGCGTCATGGCGGCGTGGACGCGCCGGCGCTGGCCGCGCGATCGGGTGCGCGGCTGTTGCCGTCGCTGGCCACGCATGCCGACCGGGTCGCCGATCTGGCCTACGACCGGATGACGGCAGAAGGGCGTCGCATCAACGCGATGTTCGGGCTGTACCGCTTTTCGGGCTTTGCGGCGCTGTATGCGGCGCTGTATGCGGCGCTGCATGCGCGCAACAAGCGCTGCACGCTGGTCGCGCACGGGGCCCTGCATGCCGAACCGACGATCGCCTCGGTGATCCGGCTGTGGCGCGAGGACGGCGTCGGCGCGATCCGTCTGCAGCCGATGCTGCTGTTTGACGGCAGGAGCATGGACGAGATGGCGGCGCAGGCGCGTGGCGACGATATCGAAATCCTGCCGCCGCTGTCACAGGGCGGGGATTTCGCCGAACTGGTTGCGTCTCTGCTGCGGGATTGACACGCCCCATTATCCGGGCCAGACCAGTCTACCAGAATTTACACTTGCAGAATCAATAGCCTATGAATGGATTGATCGTGGTTGAATTATAACAACCGCAAAACGGGGACAGCAACCAGTTCCCAACATAGGCGCTCGCGAGGTCATGCCGCAAGCGGCTGGATCTCCTGCTCCAGGCGGCCATTGAGCCGGATGCGGGCGGCCTCGATTTCATAGTCGTCCTGCAGGCCCATCCAGAACTTTTCGGACGTGCCGAAATAGCGGGCCAGGCGCAAGGCGGTGTCGGCCGTGATGCCGCGCCTGCCGCGCACGATTTCGCTGATGCGCATCCGGCTGATGCCCGTGTCCTGCGCCAGCCGGTATTGCGAAATTTCCATCGGCTTCAGGAATTCCTCCAGCAGTACTTCTCCAGGATGGATATTGTTCAGTCTTTTCTCCATGGGAGTCTCCTTCAGTTGTCATCGACAATGACACATTTGCAATTCTACCGGCAAATGGCCGCGCGGCTATTGTTTGCGCGCACAAGCGCGGACAGACTGCGCGGCATGAACCTTGATGCGATATCGGACAGCGATTTTCCCCGGAGCCCGGCATGAGGCTGGACGATCCGCTGCGGGCCGGCGAGGTGGCGCTGGTCGGCGCGGGGCCCGGCGATGCGGGCCTGCTGACGCTGGCCGCGGCGGCGCTGATCGCTGATTGTGATGCGGTGGTGCACGACGCGCTGGTTTCCGACGAGATCCTGGC
>JAJRVH010000145.1 GCA_021545625.1 Zetaproteobacteria bacterium | reverse complement strand
GCCCGGCCACGCCGGTGATGACACTGGCCGCCACCAGCGGCACGATCAGCATCTTCAGCGCCGTCAGGAACAGCTCGCCCAGCCAGGCCACGGACTGCATCGCCTCGCCCCAGACAAAGCCGCTGACGCCGCCGGCCACAATGCCCGTCAGCATCATCCATAACAGTTTGTTTTCCATGGCTGCTTTCACGTCCGATCCCCCCGCTGTTTGCGACACAGAGCGTATCCGCCTATCCTGCCGCGCTCAATACACCATTGCAGCACGGCCTCGATGTCAAGCTCTCCAAAGATATCGGACCCGCCGCTGCACACGCGAGGCACACCATGGATCAGCCCATCACTGACGCCGCAACAACCAAGAAAGACATCTCCATCGTCTGCTTCTCGGGCGAGTTCGACAAACTGCTTGCCGCCTATACGATCGCCACGGGGGCTGCGGCCACGAACCGCAAGGTGACAATGTTTTTCACCTTCTGGGGCCTGAACGCGCTGAAGAAGGAAAAAGGGCGCAAGGCCATCGGCAAGGATTTCCTGTCGCGCACGTTCAACTGGCTGATGGGGGGGCGCAACAATCTGCCGCTGTCGCGACTGAATTTCGGCGGTGCCAGCCCCGGTCTGATGAGCGGCATGATGAAAAAGAACAACGTAGCCCAGCTCGACGAACTGATGGAGGCCGCCGGCGCGCTCGGCATCCGCCATTTCGCCTGCGAAATGTCGATGCATATCCTCGGCATCGACAAGGATGACCTGATCGACGATGTCCAGTCCGTCGTCGGCGTGGCCACCTTTCTGAACGAATCTGAAGACGCGCATATCATCTTCATCTAGGAACGAAACACATGAAACATTTTCTCGATATCACCAGGGAGACCTGCCCGATGACCTTCGTCAAGGTGAAGCTGCAGCTGGCCCGCATGCAGCCGGGCGAGCAGCTCGAAGTGCTGCTCAGCGAGGGAGAACCACTGGAAAACGTGCCACGTTCCTGCGAGGAGCAGGGCTACAAGGTACTGTCCATCGAACCGACCGACAATCATCGTCATCTGGTTCTGATCGAAAAATAGTCACCTCCAGGTGCATATTGCTTATGCTCCGCATGAACATTCAGTTCCCTGTTCCGCCAGGGCACGGCGAATACGCATCAGCACCTCGCACCGCCGAGTTTCGTCATAAGGCTTGGGCGGCAACTGTCCCCAGACAGGCTCGGGCCATGCG
Source organism: Zetaproteobacteria bacterium (assembly GCA_021545625.1). Taxonomy (GTDB): domain Bacteria; phylum Pseudomonadota; class Zetaproteobacteria; order Mariprofundales; family Mariprofundaceae; genus JAJRVH01. The sequence goes on along the minus strand of JAJRVH010000145.1, from coordinate 1,559 downwards.
ACATCGTTGCGGAAACGGGCGATATGGTGGACATGCAGTTGCGGCACGATATTGCCAAGGGCCGCGATATTCAGTTTGTCCGGACTGAATGCCAATTCCATCGCCTGCGCCAACCTTACGGACTCCCGCATCAGTTGCAACGCATCGGCTTCGCACAGATGATGCATCTCCGTGATATCCGGTCGCTGCGGTACCAGCACGAACCACGGATAACGGCTGTCGTTCAACAGCAATAACAGTGATAGCGGAAAACGACCGACCATCGTGGTATCGCAGGCCAGCCGCGCATGCAGCAGGAATTCAGTCATATCGACCGACCATCCGGCGCGCCTGCATCAGCGAACGCGGCCGTCCGATATCGAACCAGTCGCCGCGATGCAGAAACCCGCAGCAACGCTGCTCGCGCATCAACACGCGCATCGGGTGCACAAGCGAAAACGCCTTGCCGGCCGCCAGAGGCAGCAGCATCTCCTGCCGCCATAATGATACGCCGGCAAAGGTCAAACGGGGAGCGCCATCCGGCAACACCTGCCGGCCACGCAATACAAAATCTCCCTGCGGATGCTCAGGTGGATTCCGAACCAACGCCAACGCACAACCATCCGGCGGCAACAGCGCCGACAGACGGCCGAAATCGATATCGCTGATAATATCCGCGTTATGTACCAGCAGCGGCCCGTCTCCCGGCAACAGCTCCAGCGCCGTACGCACGCCGCCACCGGAATCAAGCAGCCTCTCTTCGCGAGAGTAACGGATGTTCACGCCCCAGCGGGCACCATCGCCAAGACAGGATTCCAGCATCGGCGCGTGATGATGGGTGTTCACCGCGACATCGCAGATACCATGCGCCGCCAGCCTGCGGATCACATGCACGATGGCCGGCTCCCCACCGACCTCCATGCATGCTTTCGGGCGATCTTCGGTCAGCCAGGTCAGGCGACTGCCCAGACCGGCCGCCAGCACCACAGCCCGTTCGATATATTCGCTCACAATAATACCTCCACGCGTCCCGAACCCTCGCCCACGCGATTGCGACACAGGGTCAGCTGCCGGCGGGACACACCCCTGGCAACCCGTTCGTCCAGTACCTTCTGCACTCGCTGCGAGGCAAGCTGATTCCATGCCTGTCTTCTATCCAGCATGTCCGCCTCGCTGCGGCCAACGACGCCGCATACGGCAACGCTAAGGTTCGGGGACTTTTTCAGAAAACCGGCCACCCGGGCCAGACTCCCCGCATCTGCCACGGCCGTCAGCCCTGGCTTGAACGGTACCGGCGTCAGCCGCAGGCGCCGGCTTTCCCTGCCCAGCCATTGCAGCGCGTCGATGGCCATGCCATAGGGCTGAAACAGGGTTTTGACATAAATCAGCGTCGCCTTTCTGAGCGCACCGCCCAGTGCTGCGGCATAGACCGACGAATAATCCGCCTGCACATCCAGGCCGCCATTACGCAGCTGCATTTCAACCGGCACATCCAGTTCGACCCGGTCGTTATCGTCACGTAGAAGGTCCAGCGCCGCATCGGGCGACATGCCGACCTTGTCCGCCAAAACGGCGACCAG
>JAJRVH010000144.1 GCA_021545625.1 Zetaproteobacteria bacterium | reverse complement strand
TCTGTTCTCCCCAGGTCATGCTGCCCAGGCACAGGCGGCTGACCCGCAGCCCGCCGAGGCTTGCGTATTGCATCAGGGCTCGCCCGTTGCAGGATCGGGCACGATCATCGGCTTTTCGTATTTCAGGTCGATCTCGCTGAACGAGGCCAGCGAGTCGTTGCGAACATCCTTCCAGAAGGCGTGATCGATCCTCAGCCAGCGCTCGATCAGTCCGGCCTCGACACCCTCTTCCTCGAGCGATTCGCGCAGCAGCTGCCGGCGCAGCTTCAGGAGCCTTTCGGGTATATACATGCGACGATGGGCCAGCTCCAGCGCCATGCCCGGATAGCGGATGTCGCCGCCGAACTTTTCGGCCATGAACTGCGTCTGGCGCAGTTCGATGGCGCGCTGGTCGTGGCCTTCGAAAAACCTTCCCAGCCACGGATGGGCATAGATCTTGTCATAAAAACGCCTGTGCACGCGCTCGATCACCGCCAGTCCGCCAACGGCGTCGAACAGGGACGGCCGCTTACTCACAGGCGCCACATGCGTCGGCTCCGCACATCGGGGCGGGGGAGCAGGGAGCCGCGCCGCAGGCGGTATCGGGCGCGCCGCTGCCGACCGCATGGGCGGAAATCAGCCTGGACAGATCCTCGCTGTCGCAGGCCGGGCAGCGGACCGTTTCGGATGCGCGCATGACCAGGGTTTCAAACTCATGCGCGCAGCTGTCGCAGTGGAATTCGTAGATCGGCATGTCACACCTCCTGTTCAAGTAATGGCCGTATGATAGTGGCAAGTTGTCATGACTTCATCCCATGAAATGGATTGAAGCTTTTAAAAGGCATATGCTTCACCCCGAAGAGGGAGGCGCAAATGATCGTCAAGCGACAGGATTCTTTAAGAAGCCGCAAACTGGAGCTGGAGATTCTTCGCTCTCTTGATTTGCCTGTAGATAAGGCGTATCTGGTGGAACAAGAGTGGAAAAGTCTTCTTCGTGGCGAAAAGGGTGAAAAGGATGCAGCCTATTATATCGATTTCGATTTCAAGGATAGCGTGAATTATGCGGTAATCCATGATCTGCGCCTGGAGTATGACGACAGGGTTGCTCAGATTGATCATTTGCTGATCGGCCGGCTCCTCGATATCTATGTGCTTGAAACGAAATCTTACGGTGAAAAGCTGGAGATAAAGGAAGACGGTTCATTTGTCGCCCACTATGGAAAAAAGCGATTCTCGGTGCCGTCTCCCATTGAACAAAACAGGCGGCATATCGCATTGCTTAAAAAGCTTGTTTATGATAAAGGGCTGGCACCGACCCGCCTCGGTTTTTCACTGCCGGTTGAATTTATTTCCTGCGTTATTGTGGATCCCAAGACTGAATTGATTCGGCCGAAAAAGTTAGACACGTCAAATATTATGCATGCAGACAGATTTGTGAGCTGGCATCAGAAACGGGTGGAAACGCTGAGCTCTGCAAATTTGCTGGCCAAGGCAGGCAAGGTTGTTTCGGAACAGGGTTTGAGGCAGTTCGCCAAGCGACTGATTGGAGAGCATAAGCCCGGGAATGTGAATTATCAGGAACGTTTCGGCCTGGTGGAGTCGGAACTAAGAAAAAAAACAGAGCCGCAGCATGCAGGCAGGTGGTCAGGCAGCAAAAGGGCCGCCGGTTATTACTGCGCGGAATGTCGGGTGAATATTACCCGTGCGGTGGCCAAGTTCTGTTTCGACAACAAAAGCCGTTTCAATGGCAGGGCTTACTGCATGCAGTGCCAGAGGAATTACTAGGAATTTTCGGTGTCGGCAAACGAAATCTCCCAGTCGCCGGCGAAGAAACAGTCGCCGAGCGGCCGTCGCTGACGCGGACCGGTTTCGACGGCCTGTAAATCGTCGTCGAGCATGGTTGCATCGCCCTGATAGCCGAGCGCGATGGCGGCCATGGGCGTGAAGTCGTCGGGAATATGGAATGCGGCGCGCGCCGCATCGATGTCGAAGCCGCCCATCTGATGCGTGGCCAGCCCCAGCGCCCCGGCCTGCAGGCACAGCGATATGGCAGCCTGGCCGGTGTCGTATTGCCCCCAGCGGTTGTCGCCGCCGCGCCGGTAGGTTCGGGCCGCGCAGGCCAGCATCAGCACCGGCGCATGTTGCGCCCATTCGCGGTTCTTCGGCGCCAGACAGTCCAGCAGCCGCTGCCAGGCGTCCTGCTCCTGTTCCCGGACGCAGACAAGGAAGCGCCATGGCTCGTCGCCGAAACAGGACGGCGCCCAGCGGGCCGCCTCCAGGCAGCACAGCAGCTTTTCATGCTCCACCGCGCGCGCCGGATCGAAGGCGCGCGGGCTCCAGCGTTGCGCCAGCAGCGGGTGGATGTCCGATTCGGGGTTGTCGCGTTGTATGCTCATCAGGATGCCTCCTTGGTCTTCTGTTCGAAACCAATGTGCCTGTGCGATCCGTCGCAATAGGGCTTCATCTTCGATGCGCCGCAGCGGCACAGGAACGACTTGCTGCCGCGGCAGACTTCGTCGCCGGCCGCATCGAGCAGCGTGAACGGGCCTTCGACGATCAGCGGGCCTCCGCGTCTGGCGCGGATGGCCAGGGAGCCATCTGCGGTGGATTCGGAAGG
>JAJRVH010000143.1 GCA_021545625.1 Zetaproteobacteria bacterium | reverse complement strand
CGGGCTGTATGCCGAGGGCGAAACGCGCGTCAGCGAACCGCGTCAGAGTCGCGACCACACCGAACGTATGTTGCCATTGTTCGGCCAGCCGGTTGAACTGCTGGAGGACGGCAGCGCCTGCCTGCGCCCGACGGGTGAGCTGACAGCGCCGGCCGGGGTGGTCGAGATCCCGGCCGATCCGTCATCGGCGACCTTCTTTGCCGTGGCGGCGAGTCTTGTGCCGGGCTCCCGTGTGCATTTCCGGCGTATCGGTATCAATCCGCGCCGCGACGGCTGGCGCCGCATCCTGACGGATATGGGGGCACGGATCGAATTGTCGGACGAGACGACCGTGGGGCGCGAACCGGTTGCCGACCTGGATGTCATGGCTTCGGTTCTGGGCGGGATGCGGGTTGATCCGGCGGACGTTCCCGATGCTATCGATGAGTTTCCGGCCCTGTTCGTGGCTGCGGCCCTGGCCGACGGCGAGTTCGTGTTGCAGGAGGCCGGGGAATTGCGCGTCAAGGAATCCGATCGCATTGCGGCGATGGCGGCCGCACTGCGTAGCGTTGGTGCCGATATCGAGGAACGGCCGGACGGCGTGCGCATTCACGGCGTTGAGCGTTTGCGCGGCGGCGTCGATGTCGATGCGCACGGTGATCATCGCATCGCCATGGCCATGGCCGTGGCCGCACAAAGGGCCGATGCCGAGATCCGTATCCATAATGCCGCCGCCATTGCGACAAGCTTTCCGAACTTCGTGCCGCTGGCACAGCAGATCGGCATGCGGGTGAGGTGGCAGGATGCGTGAATGGCAGGCCATTGACGGACTGCAGGTGGCCATCGACGGGCCTTCGGGTTCCGGCAAGGGAACGGTAGCGAGCCGGCTGGCCGAGGAGGTCGGCCTGCCGGTGCTGGATACCGGCCTGCTGTATCGTTTTGTGGCGGCCGTGGCGCTGGAGCGGGATGTCGATCTTGAGGACGAGGCACAGCTGGCCGCCCTGAGCAGGGATCTGGTGGATCAGATCGACTGGCGGGATGACGGCATTTTCTTCGGAGGGCGGGATTATACGGATCGCGTGCGCGGCGAGGCAGTGGGCGCCGGCGCCTCGCGCGTGGCCGCCTGCGAGGCAGTGCGCGAGAATCTGTTGCCGCTGCAGCGCCGGCGGGCGGCAAGTGGCTGTATCATGGACGGACGCGATATCGGTTCGGTGGTGCTGCCCGACGCGCAGGCGAAATTCTTTCTGACCGCGTCGCTGCGCGAGCGGGCCAGAAGGCGCTGGGCCCAGTACAAAAGCAGGAATCCCGATACCGATCTGGAACAGGTGCTGCTGGAGTTGAAAATGCGTGACCAACGCGATGCGGAACGTCAGCATGCGCCGCTCCGGCAGGCGGCGGATGCGATTGCCATCGATTCCACCACCCTGCGCGCCGATGAAGTGGTGGACCGGATGCTGGGCGTATTGGAACGGCGCAAACTGATTCAGCCTGTGGACTGATGGTCGCGGGCGAGACTGTATAAAACGCACACTAGAATTTGAACTGGACGGATAACCATGAACGAACCCAAAGAACTGGAAACCATGCAGGATGCAGCCCCGGATGCCGAGGCACAGGGCAGCGAGGAAGAGTCATTCAAGAAGCTGTTTGAGGCCTCGCTGAAGGAACAGCCGGTGGTTCGTCGCGGCGAACTGATCAGGGGCGTGGTCGTCAGCAGTAATGTGGATTCGGTCACGGTGGATGTCGGCGCCAAGGCTGAGGGCGCGATTCCGGCCTCGGAATTCGAGCAGGCCGGTCTGTCCGTGCCGAATGTTGGCGATGAAGTGGAGGCCCTGGTGCAGTCCGTCGGCGGTTCGGCCGGCGTGCAGCTTTCGGTGCTGGCCGCGCGTCAGCGCGAGGCATGGATCGCCGTGGAAGCTGCTGCCGAAAGCGGGGAAACGATCGAGGCGCTGGTAACCGGCGAGGTCAAGGGCGGCTTCCGCGTCAGCCTGAGTGGCCTGAATGGTTTTATGCCGCGTTCCGAGGCGGATACGGATGCCCGCATCGATGCGGCCCAGATCGTCGGCAAGAGTTTTCCGGTGGCCGTCCTTGAAGCGACCCGCAAGCCCGAGAATATCGTGGTTTCGCGCCGCAAGCCGCTGTCCGTCGAGCAGGAAGCCAAGCGCGAGGCGTTCATGGCCACCGCGGCCGTCGGCGACAAGGTCAGCGGTGTGGTCAAGCGCATGACCAATTTCGGAGCCTTCGTCGATCTGGGGGGAGTGGACGCGCTGCTGCATGTTTCCGATATCTCCTGGCGCAGACTGGAGCATCCGTCCGAGATGCTCAGCATCGGACAAAACGTGTCGGTGGAGATCACCAAGCTGAACAGGGAAAGCGGCAAGGTTTCGGTGTCAATGAAGGCGTTGCAGGCCGACCCCTGGGAGAAGGTGTCGACGACCTACGAGCCGGGCATGCGCCTGACCGGCACGGTCCGGCGGTTGCTCGATTTCGGCGCCGTGGTCGAACTGGAGCCGGGTATCGAGGGTATGATCCATCAGTCGGAACTGAGCTGGACGAAGCGCGATATCAAGCCGGCTCAGGTGCTTTCCGAAGGCGATGTGGTCGATGTGGCGGTGCTGGAGGTGGATGCCGAAGCGCGCCGGATTCGCCTGAGTCTGAAAAGTGTCACCGAGAACCCGTGGCAGGTCTGGCTCAGCGAGCATCCCGTCGGGTCGAAGGTGACGGGCAGGATCAAGAATATCACCGAGTTCGGCTTTTTCGTGCCGGTGGCCGAGGGTCTGGACGGCCTTGTACATCTGGAAAACCTTTCCTGGGAAAAGAGCGGTGCGGAAGCCTTGCAGGAATACAGCAAGGGTCAGGAGGTCGAGGCGGTCGTGCTCGGCGTGGATGTCGACAAGCAGCGCATTTCCCTGGGGATCAAGCAGTTGTCCGAGGATCCGTTCGAGGTGTTCATGGCTGGCGTCAAGCGCGGTCAGAGCGTTCATGGCACGGTGGTTGAAATGAAGCCTGCAGGCGCCATTGTCGAACTGGCCGAGGGCGTGCGGGCCTTTCTGCCGATGCGTGAGGTGCCCCGCGATCACGAGGAGCTGAAGCCCGGCAGCGAGGTCGAGGCCAAGATCACCGACGTGAACCACAAGCGCCGTCAGGTTGAACTGTCCATCCGCCAGCACCTGCGCGATGAGGAGCGGGATGCGGTTCGCAACTATGCCCGCCAGGCGGCTCAGGACGATACGCCGTCGGCTCTGGCGCTGGAGTTGCAGCGCAAGCTTCTGGCCGGACAGGACAAGTCTGGCAAGGTCTGAGGCGAAGATTTTCGGATCGGGTCCTGTTTCCGGCTTGCACTATGACGTCATTGTTCTATGGTGGGGTTGCGGGAGGTTGCTATGACGAAATCCGAACTGGTTGAAGTGATTGCCGAAAGACAGGGAAGCATTACCCGCCGTGAGGCGGAGGTGGTGGTGAATACCATCTTTTCCGCCATCGGGGATGCGCTTGCCGACGGCGACCGCGTTGAACTCAGAGGCTTCGGGAGTTTTACCGTCAAGCATCGCAACGCGCGCATCGGACGCAACCCCAAAACAGGCGAATCCGTCCATGTGCCGGCCAAGATCGTGCCCCATTTCAAGCCGGGCAAGGAGTTGCGCGAGCGCGTGGACCGGAACGCCGGCTGATCCGTTTTCGTTCCGGACCGAAGATGCTGAACTGGATCAACGTTCTTGTCGTTATCGTGCTGACATCGTTTGCGACGATGTTTGCGATGGCCAATCAGGGAGAGGTTCAGCTCCGCTTCCTTGGCTTTTCCAGTTCGGATATGCCGCTATATCTTCCTGTTTTTGCAGCTTTTCTTCTGGGTTTCGCCGGCGGTGTTCTGGCTCTCAGCTTTTCCCGTCGCAAGCACAAGCATGAAATCGCCTGGCTGCGCAAGGAGTATGAGCATTTGCAGAAGGAAGTGGAGAACCTGCGCAATATTCCCCTGCAAGACGACGTATGAATACATTGCTACTGGCTATCACCGCCGGGGCGCTGGTGGTGCTTGTGGCGCTCATGCTCAGGCCGCTGCAGAAAGAGGCTGAGGAAAAGCCGAAGGAGGACGCGCGTATTTCGCCGCTGCTGCGCGGCATCAACTTCCTGCTTTCCGACGAACCGGACCGGGCCCTGCAGGAAATGGTGCAGGTGGCGCGTCTGCGTTCCGAGGCGGCCGATGTGTACATGGCGCTGGGCGAGATGTTCCGCTCCAAGGGCGAGATCGGCAGGGCGGTTCGCATTCATCAGAATCTTCTGGCACGCCCCGACCTGCCGTCCGGTATGTATCTGCAGGTGCATCTGGCACTGGCTCAGGATTTCCAGACCCTGGGCGTTGGAATCGACACACAGGGCTTTGAGTGACCTCAGATTGATCCTGG
>JAJRVH010000142.1 GCA_021545625.1 Zetaproteobacteria bacterium | reverse complement strand
CGGCGATGCTGGCGGTGGTCGGGGCGCGCCGGGCATCGCAGGAAGGCCGCACGCTGACGCGCCGCTGGTGCCGCCACCTTTCCGAGCGGGGCGTGGCGATCGTCAGCGGCATGGCCGCCGGCATCGACGCGGCGGCCCACCGCGGAGCGTTGCAGGGTCCGTCGCCGACGATTGCCGTGCTGGGCTGCGGCCTGGGCAGTCTGAACGGCGAACAGCAGGCCCGCGTCGCCGCCGTGGCCGGACAGGGGTGCGTGGTGTCCGAGTTTCTGCCCGATATGCAGGCCCGGCCCGAACATTTTCCACGCCGCAACCGGGTGATTGCCGCGCTGGCCGCCGGCACGCTGGTGATGGAGGCCGATATCCGCTCCGGTTCTCTGATCACCGCCCGTCAGGCGGCCGGTTACGGGCGCGAGGTGATGGCGGTGCCGGGCTCCGTGCTGGGCGGCTGCCATGCGGGCTGCCATATGCTGATCCGGGAGGGTGCGCTGCTGGTCGAATCGGCGACCGATGTCATGCGTTATCTGGGCTGGCAGGGAGATGAACCGGCCGCCCGGCGCTATCGCCCGACCGATGCGCGCGAGGCGGATATCCTGCGCGCCATGGCATCCGGACCCGCGCATATCGATATGATCACGGAAACTTGCGGGTTGACCCTGCCCGAGCTTTCCCCCATCTTGCTCGCCCTTGAGCTGCAGGGCGTGATCGAGCGCCTGCCCGGCAGCCGATATTTGCTGGCCGTGGAGTTGGAAGAATCATGAGTGCAGTGGTTGTGGTGGAATCCCCCGCCAAAGCGAAAACCATCGAAAAGTATCTCGGCAAGGGTTACAAGGTGCTGGCCTCCTACGGCCATGTGCGTGCCTTTCCGAAGCGCGATGGTTCGGTCGATCCCGAGCGCGATTTTGCCATCACCTACCAGATCATCGAGGACAAGAAGAAGCGCCTGGACGCGATCGAAAAGGCACTGAAGAAGGCGGATACGCTGGTTCTGGCAAGCGATCTGGATCGCGAGGGCGAGGCTATTGCCTGGCACGTGGCCGAAGTGCTGCGCGAGCGCGGCGCGCTGGAAGGCAAGCAGGTGCAGCGCATTACCTTCCATGAGATTACCAAGAAGGCGATTCAGGAAGCGATGCAGCATCAGGTCAGCGTGGATCAGAAGCTGGTCGATGCCCAGCAGGCGCGCAGCGCGCTGGATTACCTGGTCGGTTTCACGCTGTCGCCGCTGCTGTGGCGCAAGGTGCGCAGTGGTTTGTCGGCCGGCCGGGTGCAGTCGGTGGCGCTGAGGCTGATCTGCGAGCGCGAGCAGCATATACGGGAATTCAAGCCGCGCGAGTTCTGGACCATCGAGGCCGAATGTCGCAACGGCGACGCGGGATTTGCCGCCCAGCTGCATGCCGTCGAAGGCAAGAAGCTCGGAAAGTTCGCGATCAGCGACGGCGTCAGTGCCAGGCTGACGGCCCGTCAGGTCGAGTCCGCATCGTTCCGGGTGGCCGATGTGCAGAAGAAGCAGGCCCGGCAACAGCCGGCCCCGCCGTTCATTACGACGACCCTGCAGATGGATGCGTCGCGCAAGCTTGGCTTCACCGCCCGCAAGACGATGCAGATCGCCCAGAAGCTGTACGAGGGCATCGAAGTGGATGGCGAGCCGGTCGGCCTGATCACCTATATGCGTACCGATTCGGTCTCGCTGGCCGACGAGGCGGTTGCCGAGATGCGCGAGCATATCGGCAGGCAGTTCGGGGCGGATTACGTGCCGGACAAGCCGCGACGCTTCAAAACCAAGAGCAAGAACGCCCAGGAAGCGCACGAGGCGATCCGGCCGACCTCAATCGCCCGTACGCCCGAGGGCATGCGCACCGTGCTCGATACGGATGCGTGGAAGCTGTACAAGCTGATCTGGCAACGGGCGCTGGCCAGCCAGATGGCCGCCGCGGTGCTCGATCAGGTGCGCGCCGATATCGAATCGGCGGACGGCAAGCTGACGTTGCGCGCCACCGGCTCCACGCTGGCCTTCGCCGGTTTCCGCAAGCTGTATATCGAAGGCAGCGACGAACCGGGCCGGCAGGAAGGGGACAGGTTGCTGCCGCCGCTGGCCGTCGGCGACGAGGTGGCCGTGCGGCAGGCCGAGGCGAAGCAGCATTTCACCGAGCCCAGGCCCCGCTTTACCGAGGCGACGCTGGTCAAGGAGCTGGAGGCCAACGGTATCGGCCGTCCGTCGACCTATGCCTCGATCCTGAACGTGCTGCGCGAACGGCATTATGTCGAGATGGACCGCAAGCGTTTCGTGCCGACCGATGTCGGCGAATGGGTGAACAAGTTTCTGGTCGAATCGTTCAGCGAGATCGTCGATCCCGGTTTCACGGCCTCGGTCGAGGACAAGCTCGATGCCATCGCCCGGGGCGAGGTGCAGTGGAAGCCGGTGCTGCGCGAGTTCTGGGAACCGTTCAAGGCCGCCGTGGACAAGGCGGCGGGCGCGGAGCGGCCGACCGAACAGACCGACGAGACATGTCCCGAATGCGGCAAGCCGATGGTCATCAAGCTCGGCCGCTACGGCAAGTTCCTGGCCTGTACCGGCTATCCGGAATGCAAGGTGGCCCGGCCGCTGAACGGCAAGGACGAGGCGCAGGATGAGCCGGAGAAAACCGACCAGACATGTGACAAGTGCGGAGAGCCGATGGTCATCAAGAGCGGCCGTTACGGCAGGTTTCTGGCCTGCTCCGCCTATCCGAAGTGCAAAAACAGCCAGCCGCTGGAAAAGCCGAAGGATACCGGCATTGCCTGCCCCGAGTGCGGCAAGGGCACGTTTCTGGAGAAGAAATCGCGGCGCGGCAAGATCTTCTATTCCTGTTCGCAGTATCCGAAATGCAAGAAGGCCCTGTGGAACAGACCGGTGGACCGTCCCTGTCCTGAATGCGGGGCTCCGTTCGTGACCGAGAAGGTGACCAGGCGCCACGGCACCGAGCATGTCTGCGCGACCGAAGGCTGCGGCTGGAAGGAACAGATCGAGGCGCCCGGAGGCTGACATGGACGGCCTGACGCTGAGGCGGGGTTCGGCGGCCGATCTGCGGGCCGTATTCCGCCTCAACCGGGTCGTGTTCGACGAGGCCTGGTCGCTGGCGTCGCTGCATGCGGCGCTGGAAAGCGGCTTCGATCTGTTACTGTGCGAGGACAACGGCCTGCTGGCCGGTTATCTGCTCAGTCAGGATATTCTCGACGAGGTGCACATCATGCAGATCGCCGTGGCCGCAGCCTACCGGAGGCGCGGCATCGCCACGCGCCTGACGCGGGCCCTGCTGCGCGACAAGGCGGCGATGTCCCGTATGCTGCTCGAGGTCAGGGCTTCCAATACGGCGGCGCGCAGCCTTTATGTCCGGCTTGGTTTCCGTGAGGACGGTCGGCGGCCGGCCTATTATGCGCCCGATGCCGACGGCTTTCGGGAGGATGCGGTGCTGATGAGCATGAGCGTCCGGTAGCGCGGCCGTTTTTCTTCCGTTTCAGCTATCCAGAAGGTGTTCAAGCACCGCGCACCAGGCATGGGCGAGGTTGGCGCGATTGTAGCCTCCGCCACCCAGCGCCAGCAGCCGGCCGTCGCAGTATGCGTCGGCGATGCGGCACAGGCGTCCGGCGGCATGGGCGTGGGATCGCGGAGACAGGCGCAGATGCGTGATCGGATCGTTGGCGATCGAATCCGCGCCGCATTGCAGGATGATGAATTCGGGGCCGGCTGCTTCCAGATGCGCGTCGACTTCGGGCCAGACGCGCAGGAAATCGTCGTCGGTCGCGCCCGGCGGCAGCGGCAGATTGAGCTTCGTGCATTCGGCGTCTCCTTTGCCCTTCTCCTCCGCGGAACCCGTGCCGGGATAAAGATAACGACCGTCCTCGTGTATATCGGCGATACGGGCCGCGGCATCATCCTCGAAGGCATAGAACACGCCGTCGCCGTGATGGGCGTCGATATCGACATAGGCGATGCGCGTCAGCCCGTGTATCCGTTTCAGATGCTCGATGACGATGCCGCAATCATTGAAGACGCAGAATCCGGCCGCGCCGTCGCGACGGGCATGATGCAGGCCGGCAATGGGTATGAAAGCGCGCCGGCATGCGCCGGCCATCAGCATGTCGGCCAGCATGACGACGGAGCCTGCGACGGTGGCGGCCGCCTCGTACATGCCCTTAAAGGCCGGCGTATCGCCCGCGTCCAGCCAGCCTTCCCCTGTAACGGACAATCTTCTGACCCGCTCCAGATACGCCCGCGTATGGAAAAGAAGAATCGTCGCCTCGTCGGCGATACATGGTTCGACCATGTCGGCGCGCCTGTCCAGCCCGCGCCTTTGCGCTTCGCTCCGGAAGGCGTGCATCCGGTCCGGCCCGAACGGATGGCCGTCGCCGAAGCCGTAGGCGGCCAGTTCATCGCCGATGCAGAGCCTTGTACTCCGTAGATCCGTCATGGGACCAGTCTAGCAGCAACAGCGGATGGTTTGTCCGCTTTGGGCCCGCCCCGCAAAGTATCTTCGCATGCATCATGGGCACGCCCGATGCCTGGTCGCTCAGCCCTTTACGATGGTGGGTGGTAGCGGAAGGTCTGTCTGCATCCTGGATAGTTAGCGCAACCCCAAAACCGCGTTCCGTTGTCGCGGGTTGTGCGCAGCTTCATCTTGATATCGCAGCCGGGGCAGGTCGGTGTTGAATAATCGCCTTCCAGGGCCTCCTCCAGTAATTGCCTCGCTTTTTCATCGCCCAGCTTTCCGATAAGTTTCAGGAACGTGTGCCCGTCAATCAGGCGCAAGCCTTCCGCAGATGAAAACTCGATGGCGTCTTTGGTGAATTCGCTGGTTGTGACAAAATATCCGTTGGCGACCTTCCCGGCTGCCATCACGCCGTACAGTTCACGGACCGATTTGATTCCAACCTTCGATTTCGTCCATGCCTTGCATTGAACGATCCCTGCAATTTTTTCCGGATGCTTTTTGCTGTACAGCTCAATATCGATGCCACCATCCGCTCCAATCGCGGTGGTTTTTGCAACGAAGCCAAGGGCGGAAAAAACGGATGCGCAGATTTCCTCGAATCGTTTCCACTCCAGCTTGCGAAGCAGGTCGATGCTCCAGGCCGCTGGCCGGGCTGACTTATCGTCATAGGTCCAGGCGGGTGTGGCAAGCGGCTTTTTCGCATGCTCCGTTTTTCGGTTTGCTGCGCGTGCCGGCGATCTTTCGGCGATCAGGCCGGGCCTGGCCGTTCTCGTTCTGCCCTTAAGCCAGACGAACAGCGTCAGCACGACGAAGGCCGTGGCAGCAAAGGGAAGCAGCTGGTCGGCAACGCCACGCAAGATGTTCGCCGCAGAAGCCGGGATTCCGGAACCGGAAGCCGACAGCATCGATGCCATCATGTAAGGCAATGCACAGATGAATGCGCCGAATAGCGCCGATGCCCACCATGGCAATGCCAGAAGTGCTGCAAATATCGACCGGTTCTTCCTTCCCGCCATGTTTCAGTCCCCGAAGCGTCGCAGGCGATTTGAATCCTGTGACCCGCCAAATGTTTCCGGAATTTATCATTTTTGTGAATCGTTGCCATTTTCGCGATGATTTTTCTGGTGCAAATTGTCGAGTGCACTGAAGCAATATTCTCTGGCATGTTGTCGGGGGACTGGCCAAGAAATGCTTGTCCAGGCGCAATCACAGGCAGCCGGCTCAGTCGCTAGCGGTTCATTGCGAGCAGAATCAGCGTCGCGACCGTGATGGCCGTGGCGAAGGAGAATGCGGACAGCAGGGCCATGGCCCGCACCACGTTCATCCGTTCGACCTTCCATGCCTTCCACGCGAACCAGGCGGAGAAGATGCCGATCGGTACCGAGATCAGAATAAACAGCAGCATGAACATGGTCGGCAGCATAGACGCGCGAGTCCTTTTGCCAAGCGCGTCCGGACGGCTAGTCTCGGCGGGGCAAAGGAGTCCGACAATGCTGAAGTCACTGAAAAAACTTTGGTCCGATGCGCTGAACAGCCCGGAGGCCGGCCGGCAGGCCCATTCGCTGGAGCTGTGCGTGGCCGCGCTGATGATCGAGATCATGCGCGTGGACGGCAGGATCGAGAGCGACGAGCAGCGGCAGATCATGGCCCAGCTGCAACAGGGGTTCGATCTTTCCGGTCAGGCGACGAAGAACCTGCTCGGGGAAGCCAGGCTGGCGACTCAGGGCCCTGGACATGCACCAGTTCACGTCGCGTCTTGTCAGAGGGTTCAGCACCGACGAGCGAGTCGAAATATTGCAGCGCCTGTGGCGGGTGGCCATGGCCGACGGCCATGTCGATCCGTACGAGGAACAGTTGCTGCGGCGCATCGCCGACCTGCTCGGCATTCACCATCGCCAGTATATCGAGGCCAGGCTGGCTGCGGACCGGCCATAAAAAAGGGAGCCGTAAGGCTCCCCGATCGATGTTTGGTCTATTCGCTCAGACACATTCCGGGCGATACATGCATTCCTCGATGCCGCAGTTCGGAATCTGTCCGAAGCAGGGGCTGTTGCCCTCGCTGGCCTGCAGGATATGGATGATTTCCGGCTTGGTCTTTTTGCTTACGCCCCTGATGCCCATGCCCCTTGCCCTGGCCAGCAGCGCCGCTTTGGTGATTTTCATGGTTTCTTCCCCGGTTGTCATAATGTGGGCGCATCTTCGCCGGCGCACGCCGCATTGCAAGTGACATGTTCATGACACGTCAGCCGTGCTGCGCGACATCTCCAGCTTCGTCACGGCGCGATACACGAGCAGCAGGGCCGGCATCAGCAGCAGGTGATAGACGGTATTATGACTCAGCCACCAGACGGGCAAATCCGGCCCCCAGCGTTGCCAGGCGGAAGCGCCGAGGATCAGCATCAGGCCCGTCACGCCGATTCTGGCCGGCGGCCGTTTCAGAAAGCCGAACAGCGTCAGCGCCATGGCCGGCAACGTCGCCAGCAGCGCCAGAAGGAAGTCGTCGGTCAGCAGCAGGGCTGCGATATACAGTGCCAGCAGGATGTTGATGATGCCGGAGGCGGATATATCCAGAAGCCGCAGGCCGAGCCGGGCGAAGCCGCAGGCCGAGATGCCGGCCGCCAGCAGGCTTGCCCGCCAGACGAGCGCCGGCATCGGTCCGCTTGCATCCGGATACAGCGCATGCCAGATGCCGCCCAGCCAGGCGCCGGCCGCCAGACCGCCCAGCAGCCAGGCGAGGGGCGCGGCAAAGGGCGAGGCCGGGAAATGCCGGCGGTGATGAATGAGCAGCGTCAGCGCCAGCGCGCCCAGCAGGGCATCGCTGACGGCGATATCCACCTCGCTCACGCAGCCGCTGTTGCCTGCGAGGCCAGATTGACTGCCAGCAGCGCATGCGGACCGGGGTCCGCCGGCACCGGAATCCTGACCCGGTGGCCGCTGCCCGGCGCGACATCCATCGCCGCGCCGCGCCGGGCCTCCTGCATCGCATCGACGGTGAAGACATGGTTGCCGTTGGGGGTGACCAGCTCGACCTCGTCGCCGACCGAGAATTTGTTTTTCACCTCGACCTCGGCCAGCGACGTGGAGGCATCAAAGCCCGTGATCTCGCCGACAAAGCGCTGGCTGATAAAGCGGGAGCTGCCGGTTTCGTAATTCTGCGTGCCGGAGGCCCGCTTGCGGGTATAAAAACCGTCCGTATAGCCGCGATTGGCCAGCGCATCGAGCCGATCGACCAGCGATGCGTCGAACGGGCGCCCGGCCACCGCGTCGTCGACGGCCTGCCGGTAGGCCTGGGCGGTGCGGGCGACGTAATAATGCGATTTGGTGCGCCCCTCGATCTTCAGCGAGTCGACGCCGATTGCGACCAGCCGTTCAATATGTTCGATGGCGCGCAGGTCCTTCGAGTTCATGATATAGGTGCCGTGTTCGTCCTCGAAGACCGGCATCAGTTCGTCCGGCCGGTTCGGTTCGCTCAGCGTATAGACCCGGTCGGCCAGCGGATGGCGTTCGACCCCGCCGGTATCGGCGAACGGCTGTGCCTGCATGCCGTCCAGCGCCCGAATCGGGATGGTGTCGCCGGAAACATCCTCAGCGGCCTGCTCCATGCCGTATTCCCAGCGGCAGGCATTGGTGCAGGTGCCCTGATTGGCATCGCGGTGGTTGAAGTAGCCGGACAGCAGGCAGCGGCCCGAATAGGCGATGCACAGTGCGCCGTGCACGAACACCTCGATTTCCATGTCCGGACAGCGCTGGCGAATCTCCTCGACCTCATCCAGGCTCAGCTCGCGCGACAGGATCACGCGGCTGATGCCGGCTGCCTGCCAGAATTTCACGGCCGCCCAGTTCATCGTATTGGCCTGTACGGACAGGTGCACCGGCATATCGGGCCAGCGTTCCCGGACCATCATGATCAGGCCAGGATCGGCCATGATCAGCGCATCCGGTCCCATGTCGATGACCGGCTGCATATGTTCCAGATAGCGCTTGAGCTTGTTGTTGTGCGGCAGAAGATTGCTGGCGACGAAGAACTTCCGGCCCAGCGCGTGCGCTTCGTCGATGCCGGTTTTCAGATTCTCCAGCTGGAAGTCGTTGTTGCGCACGCGAAGGGAATAGCGTGGCTGGCCGGCATACACCGCATCGGCGCCGTAGGCGAAGGCATAGCGCATATTGTTCAGCGTGCCGGCGGGGGCCAGCAGTTCGGGCCGGTTCATGCGCCTGCTCCCCGTTTCGGGTAGTCGAAATCGATCAGCTTCCCGGGCTGGCCTGCCTGTCGCCAGTCGTCGACGGGCAGGGCGAGCGTGACGATGCCGGCCGTCGGCACGTGATTGATATCCGCATCCGGGCACAGGCGGTTGACCAGCTCCGTGATGCCGGGATTGTGGGCCAGCAGGGCCAGCGTCCGCGCCTCCTCCGGCGCATGGCGCACCGCATCGAGCAGCATGGCGGGGCTGGCCAGATACAGTTCCTTGCGCCAGTCGATCTGTTCCGACGGAAAGGCCAGATGCGGTGTCATCAGTTCGGCCGTCTGTCTGGCCCGGCAGGCGGTGCTGACGATGAAGGCGTCGGGCAGATGCCCGCGCGCGGCGCAACGCTGCGCCATGATCGGCGCGTCGCGGCGGCCGCGCGCGTTGAGCCGGCGGTCGAAATCGGCCGCGTGCAGGTCGCTCCAGTCGGACTTCGCATGCCGGATCAGTATCAGGGTTTTCATTCGATTCATTCTCCTCTAGGCCTGCGGAAGATTCAAGTTCAGCCGCCAGGCCAGCAACCGGATCGCGGTCGTCGTCAGCATCACCGATGCGATGATAACGCCGGTCGATACGCCGAGGCCGTCCAGCAGCAGATAGCCCAGCGCGCCGAGCAGGCTGGCTGAGGCATAAATTTCCTTTTTCAGGATGAACGGAATCTCGGCCACCAGCATGGCGCGCAGCATGCCGCCGCCGGTGGCGGTCAGCATGGCGATAAACAGGATGCCGACGCTGCCGAGTCCGGCCTGGTCGGCAATCCAGGCGCCGACCAGCGTGAATACGCCGAGGCCGACGGCGTCGAAGGCGATCAGCCAGCTTTCCTGACCTCGCAGGGTTCTGCCCCAGAAGAATGCCGCCACGCCGACGACCACGGCAATGATCAGATAGCTCTGGTCGGCAAAGGCGGCCGGCGGATGACGGCCGATCAGTGCATCGCGCATCATGCCTCCGCCCATGGCCGTGACGACGGCCAGCACGACCGCTCCCATCAGATCCAGCCTGTGGGTCAGGGCCCGGAGCGCACCGGTCAGAGCGAAAACGGCTGTGCCGAACAGATCGAGAACATGAACAACGGACGGCAATGGCGTGGCGGAAATCAACGGAACCTCATGGACGGCGCGGTTGCGCGCGGGCCGCGAACCATAGCCGCCGCATGCGTGTATTCAAGCGCCGCGCGTTCAGGCCGCCTGGCCCGCCGCATGCCCGGAAGACCAGGCCCACTGAAAATTGAAGCCGCCGAGGTGCCCGGTGACATCGACCACCTCGCCGATGAAATAAAGGCCGGCGACCTTTCTGCTTTCCATGGTTTTCGACGACAGCTCGCGCGTATCGACGCCGCCGCGCATGACTTCGGCTGTTCGGTAGCCTTCGCTGGCGGCCGGCTTCAGTCGCCAGCCGGCCAGCGTGTCGGCAATGCGCGGTATTTCCCGTTCCGACAGGGACTTCAGCGGCCGGCGCGGCAGGGACTGCATCTGCATCAGCAGCGCCACCAGCCGCTTCGGCAGGCGGGTCGCCAGCGCATTGTCCACGCGCATGCCGGGATGTCCGGTGGCCTGCCTTTGTAGCCACGCGGCGGCGTCGAGACCGGGCAGCAGGTCGACCTCCAGGCTGTCTCCCGGCTGCCAGTAGGATGAAATCTGCAATACGGCCGGGCCCGAAATGCCCCGATGCGTGAACAGCATCGCTTCGCGGAAGCGGGCGTTGCGACAGCGGATGCATACCGGCATCGAAATGCCGGCCAGCGACTGCAGGGCCTCCTTTTCCGGGCCGGTGAAGCGCAGCGGCACGAGGCCTGCGTCCGGATCGACGATGTGCAGGCCGAACTGGCGGGCGATATCGAGCCCGAAGCCGCTGGCACCGATTTTGGGGATCGACAGGCCGCCGGTGGCGACGACCAGCGATGCGCAGTGCAGGATGCCGCGCGATGTTTCGAGGCGAAAACCATCCTGCTCTTTGCGAACCGACTCGATGGCGCAGGGGAGGTGCATCCGGACATCATGCCGGCGGCAGCGTGACAGCAGCATGTCGAGAATATCGGCCGCCGACCGGTCGCAGAACAGCTGTCCGTGTTCGCGCTCGTGCCAGGGTATGCCGTGTTCCTCGACCATGGCCAGAAAGTCGGCGGCCGTGAAACGGGCCAGCGCGCTTTTGCAGAAATGCGGGTTCTGCGAGATGAAATGCGCGGACGAAACGTCGAGATTGGTGAAATTGCAGCGTCCGCCACCCGAGATCAGGATCTTCTTGCCCGGCCTGTCGGCATGGTCGAGAACCAGCACCGAGCGTCCGCGGGCCGCCGCCGTGCCGGCGCACATCAGGCCCGCGGCCCCGGCGCCGACAATGATTACATCGAAAAGCATGCGCGGATTGTCGCGCCGCCGTGCCGTGGCGCAAGGATTCGCTTTTTCACCCTGCGTTCATGCGGGGCAGGCTATAATATCTTTTTACAGGAATGCCGCGGAGGTGTCATGACGAGTTTTTCGCCCCTTGGATGGTTCGGTTCGCTG
>JAJRVH010000141.1 GCA_021545625.1 Zetaproteobacteria bacterium | reverse complement strand
TTTGCATCCGAAGGTCCGCGACGTGGTGGTGCTGGCCAAGCTGGACAGCGTGTTCGAGATCGAGGATGGCGCATGAGTTTTGCCGATATGCGCGCATTTCTCGATGATCTGGAACGGCGCGGCCTGCTGCGGCGCATTCGAGTGCCGGTACGCAGCGAGCTTGAGATCACCGAGATTTCGGACCGGGTCCTGCGGGCCGGCGGTCCTGCGCTGCTGTTCGAGCATGTCGAGCATCGGGGCGGGCGTTCCGCCCTGCCGGTGCTGACCAACCTGTTCGGCACTGCCGAACGCATCGCGCTGGGCATGGGACGCGAACCGGCATCCGGGTTGCGTGAAATCGGCGAATTGCTGGCCTATCTGAAGGAGCCGGAGCCGCCCAAAGGGGTGCGCGATGCCTGGGAGAAGTTCCCGGTGCTGAAGCAGGTCATGCATATGCAACCCAGACGGGTCAAAAAGGCCGACTGGCAGCAGGTCGTGCTGCGCGGCGACGAGGTTGATCTGGATCGCCTGCCAATCCAGACCTGCTGGCCGGAGGATGCGGCGCCGTTGCTGACATGGGGGCTGGTAGTCACCAAGGGGCCGAACAAGGAGCGACAGAATATCGGCATCTATCGGCAGCAACAGATCGGCAAAAACAAGCTGATCATGCGCTGGCTCAAACATCGGGGCGGCGCGCAGGACCATCTGGAGGCGAAGAAGGCAGGCGAAACATCCTTTCCCTGCGCGGTCGTGATCGGCGCCGATCCGGCGACGATTCTGGCCGCGGTCACGCCGATTCCCGATACGCTTTCCGAATACCAGTTCGCTGGCTTGTTGCGCGGCAGGAAAACCGTGCTGTGCGACTGCCTGAGCGTGCCGCTGCAGGTGCCGGCTTCGGCCGAAATCGTGCTCGAGGGGCATGTATCTCTGGATGAATATGCCGAAGAGGGGCCATTCGGCGACCACACCGGCTATTATAACGAAACCGAGATGTTCCCGGTGTTCACGGTCGAGACGATGAGCATGCGCAGCGACGCGATTTATCATTCCACCCATACCGGCAAGCCGCCGGACGAGCCGGCCGTGCTGGGGCTGGCATTCAACGAGGTGTTCGTGCCGATTCTGCAGAAGCAGTTCCCTGAGATCGTCGATTTCCACCTGCCGATGGAAGGCTGCTCCTACCGCGTGGCCATCGTCTCGATCCGCAAGGGCTATGCCGGCCATGCCAAGCGGGTGATGTTCGGCGTCTGGTCCTATCTGCGCCAGTTCATGTATACGAAGTTCATTATCGTCGTCGATGAGGATATCGACTGCCGTTCGTGGCCGGAGGTGGTCTGGGCGATTTCGACGCGTTGCGATCCGGCCCGCGATTTTACGATGGCCGAGCGTACGCCGATCGATTATCTCGATTTCGCATCGCCCGTCGCGGGGCTGGGGTCGAAGGTCGGCATCGATGCGACGAACAAATGGCCGGGCGAAACCGATCGTGAGTGGGGGCGACCGATTGTCATGGATGCCGCTGTCAGGGCGCGCGTGGACAGCATCTGGGAAGAACTGGGTCTTTGATGCAGGGACGCGTGAGATGGCTATACTAGCAGACAGCGGCTCCCCGAAAGAGGGGAGCCAGCCGGAGGGAGTGGGCTGATATGTCGATGGTCAAGGGTGCGATTGTTGTTGCGATCATGGTGTTGCTCAGTGCGGCCGCTGTTTATCTGGTCGTATCCAAAAGCGATTACAGCGCCTCCGATGTCGATCTGATGGCCCTGGGACAGTCCGCCTATGAGGACGGCCGCTACAAGGATGCGGCCAAATGGTTTTTGCAGGCGGCCAGAAAGGGGCGCAGCGAGGCCCAGTATCAGCTGGCCATGCTGTACCGCCTGGGGCAGGGCGTGGATCGGGACGATGAACAGGTCGTGCGCTGGCTGAAGCTTGCCGCCCGGCTCGGGCATACCGATGCCCAGTATCGGCTGGGCCGGCAATACGAGATGGGGCGGGGCGTCGATCATGCCGATGATGTCATGGCGCTGGATCTGTACCGCAAGGCGGCCGAAAAGGGGCACGCGAAGGCGCAGTACCGGATGGCGGTGTTGTACAGCGAGGGCCGCGGCGTGGAGCAGAACGATGCCGAGGCCCTGCGCTGGGCTCTCAAGGCCGCTGTTCGGGACGCTGAGGCCCGCGCCTATATCCAGCGGATCGTCAGGCGCATCGAAGCCAAGTCCTCGGCCGGCGATGCGGTGGCCCAGTTCACGCTGGCGCTGATGTACGAGCGCGGCGAGGGGGTCGGGCGTGATATGCGGCAGGCCATGCACTGGCTGCGCGAAAGCGCCGCAGGAGGCAACCGAAAGGCGCAGTTCAGGCTGGCCGGCCTGCTGAGCCAGAAGGGGGATGCAGCGTCGATGCGGGAAGCGGCCCGCTGGTATCTGGCCGCGGCCGAACAGGGGCATGCACGTGCCAGGGCCGCGATCGGCGTGCTTTACGTTCTGGGGCGGGGCATCGGGCAGGATTACGGGCAGGGCGTGCGCTGGCTCGAAAGCGCGGCCGAAGCCGGCATATCGCAGGCGCAGTTCAATCTCGGCCTGATGTATGCCGAAGGTATCGGTGTCGAAAAGGATCTGGAGCAGGCCGTGGAATGGTATATGAAAGCGGCGAAGAACGGGTTTGCCGAAGCGCAGAACAGCCTGGCGGTGATGTATGCGCTCGGCCTCGGAACGGAGAAACAGCTTTCCCAGGCCTATTTCTGGTGGAAACGCGCGGCCGGCGGCAGCGCGCGGGCCCAGTTCAATCTGGGGCTGATGCATTTGCGTGGCATCGGCGTGACGCCAAACGACGATGAAGCCGCCGGCTGGCTGCGTCAGGCCGAGTCCGGCGGCAATGCCCGCGCCAAGCTGTTGCTGGGCCTGCTGTACGATCTGGGACGAGGGGTGGGACGGAGCAAGAAGGAAGCCGCAGCGTGGTACCGACAGGCGGCGGCGCTCGGCGATACGGATGCGATTTTCAATCTGGCCGTGCTCTATTACAACGGTATCGGGTTGTCGAAGGACCTTGCCAGGGCGGCCGAGGGCTTTCGCAAGGCGGCCGAGGCGGGTGACGCGCGGGCGCGCAATAACCTTGCTTCGATGTATCAGGAGGGCAAGGGCGTCGAATACGATTCGCGCAAGGCATTCGAGCTTTACCGCAAGGCGGCCGAGGCCGGTGATATGCTTGCGCGGTTCAATCTGGCCAATCTGTATCGACGTGGCGAGGGTGTGAAGCAGCAGGATGAAAAGGCCGTGTTCTGGTACCGCAAGGCGGCCGATCAGGGGTATGCAGCCGCCCAGAATTCGCTGGCATATATGTATGCGCTGGGCCGTGGCGTGGAACAGAATGTGAAGCAGGCGCGTACCTGGTTCGAAAGGGCTGCCGCCCAGGGGCTGGAAATCGCCAGGAAGAATCTGACGCTTCTCGGACAACATGCGAAGGCGTCGCCGGTGCGGGGCGGCAGGGCACAGGATGCGAGATACGACCTGATCAGCCTGGCGGTCGATACCCGCGTGCGGGCCACCCTGCTGACCGAGGATCCGCTGGACATGAACCGCTGGCTGGAACGGCAGAGGCTTCCTTCCCTCTGAAATTGAGATCTGTGTTCGACAATGCTCCGGAACGCTGCTAGGCTGCGGCGCGCATTGTGGTGCCCGGAGAGCGTTCAGCTTTGCGGGTGAAACGGGAAGTCCGGTGCGGCCGAATTCGGCCAAGTCCGGCGCAGCCCCCGCTACTGTAGGCCCGACAAGGCCGCGCACACGTCACTGGGAAACCGGGAAGGCACGCGCGGCGGCGGATGACGGCAAGCCAGGAGACCGGCCCGATGCACAACGGATATGTATCCCGGGGAGCGGATACAGCCGGATGCCGGCCCTGTGGCGCCAGTCGCCTCAGGCAGTCTCCAGCTTTCGACCTCCGGGGCACATACCGTCAATTCAGCGCACGGTGGGTGCATTCAGGAGAAAACATTGAAAAAACGGTATATCAAATCAGGCATATGCATATTGCTGGCGGCCTATGCCGGCATGGCGTCAGCGGCGGATCTTTCCGAACTCGTCGTCAGCGCCGGCCGCGTCGCCCAGGATCCGTCCACGGTCAGTTCCGACGTAACGGTGATCAGCGCGCAGGATATCGAGGCTTCGCAGCAGGATACGGTGGCCGATATCCTGCGTTCGCAGGCGGGTATTCATGTGGCGTCCAGCGGCGGGCCCGGCAAGGCGACGTCGGTATTTCTGCGCGGCGCCAATAGCGGCCAGACGCTGGTGCTGATCGACGGCGTTCGCGTCGGCTCGGCCACGCTGGGCAGTTTCGACTGGGCGAATCTTTCGGCGTCCGATATCGAACGGATCGAGATCGTGCGCGGCCCGCAGTCGTCGCTGTACGGCGCGGATGCCATCGGCGGCGTCATCCAGATCTTTACGCGCAAGGGCAGCGGTACTCCGCATGCCGAGATCAGCGCCGAAGCAGGTGGTTACGGCACGTCGGCGGCAAGCATGCGCATTTCCGGCGCGACCGGGGGCGTGAACTATGCGCTGAGTGCGGAAGGCATGCGCACGCGCGGCGTGTCGGCGGCCGCAAACGGTACGGAGCCGGACGGCTATCATCGCACGACACTGTCGGGGCGCGTCGGCCTGCCGGTCGGCGACGGCGAACTGGAGCTGGTGCTGCGCAGCGCCGACGGTACGACGGGACTGGATGGCTTCGATCCCGTGACCTTTGCCTTCGGCGATGTGCTGAACTATACCCAGCGCACGCGTCAGACCGTCGGCAGCGCCAGGCTCAGCTATCCCGTGTCGGATGTCTTCGAGACCAGCCTGCAGCTTTCGCGCTCCACCGATGAGGTGGTCGGTCGGGATCCGGCCGGCGGCTTCAACAATGCCGACTTCCGGACCCGTATCGACCAGCTGACCTGGCAGAATCATGTCGATCTGGCATCGCTGTCGCTGCTGGCGGGCGTCGATTATCACAAGGACAGCGGGCTGAGCGGCAGCGCCGGGCTTGACCGTTCCGTCACGCAGACGGCCGGCTTTGCATCGCTTGCCTGGCATGTCGGGATCACGGATCTGAACGGCGCGCTTCGTTACGACAGCAATTCCGCAACCGTCAACAAGTCGACCTACAGGCTGGGGGTGGCGCTGCACCCGGTGTCGGGCCTGAAGCTGTCGGCCAACTACGGCACCGGTTTTAAGGCGCCGTCGCTCAACGATCTCTATTTCCCTGCCGCGCTGTTCGTGGCCGGCAATCCCAACCTGAAGCCCGAGACGAGCAAGGGCTGGGATCTGGGTCTGGACTGGCGGATGCAGCGTCAAGGCCTGCAGGCCGGATTCGGCGCGGTCTGGTTCGAACAGAAGTTCAGCGACCTGATTGTCTGGGCCTTCAACCCGGTCACATTCACTTTCACGCCGGACAACCTGAACAAGGCCAAGACGCGCGGCCTGGAGCTGACGGGGCATCTGAGCTACGGGGCGCTGTTCCTGCGCGCCAACTGGACCTTTCTCGATGCCAGGGACACGGTCAGCGG
>JAJRVH010000140.1 GCA_021545625.1 Zetaproteobacteria bacterium | reverse complement strand
CGGGCCGTGATGCGCTGTGCCAGCTGGCGCAGATCGCGCCGTTCCAGCATTTCCTTCAGCTCGTCCTGCCCCAGCAGCACGATCTGCAGCAGTTTGCGCTCGTTGGTTTCCAGATTGGTCAGCAGGCGCAGCTGCTCCAGCACATCCGGCGACAGATTCTGCGCCTCGTCGATCATCAGCACGGTGTTGCGCCCCCTGGCATGCGCGTCCAGCAGGTGACGGCTGATCAGGTCGGTGAAGCATTTGATGCTCTGAGTGTTTTCCGGATAGCGGATATGCAGTTCGTCGCAGATCGTCGCCAGCAGTTCGCATACCGAAAGCCGCGGATTGACGATCCAGGCGATATCGGTATGCGTGGGAATGTCCTCGAGCAGCTTGCGGCTGACGGTGGTCTTGCCGGTGCCGACCTCGCCGGTCAGCAGCACGATGCCGCCTTCGCCATTCAGTCCGAAGGTCAGGTGTGCCAGCGCCTCCTGATGGCGGCGGCCCGGAAACAGATAGCTAGGATCAGGCGCGATCGAGAAGGGCGCCTCGTTCAGACCGAAATGTTTCAGGTACATGGCTGTTCCAGGATCCATTCGCCGACCTGCCTGTAGAGCGGCAGATGATCGAAGGGCGGCCGCCGGCGCAGCGGGTTGAACCAGAAGTTTTTGCCGATCAGTTCGAAATGGTCGCATGGCAGGGTTTCGATATGCTCTCCCCAGCGGGCCGAGGCCACGGAAACCTGGGCGTCGTTGTCGCCTTCCTGCTCCTGAATGATGCGCCCGTAGCGGCGCACGATCCACGGCTGTTCGCCGACGGGGCGGCTGGCCGAATAGCTGCGATAGGCGATATGCGGCAGATCAGGCGTATCGTCATTGAAAGCCCGCATGCGCTCGCGGGTCAGCTCGCGCACGCCGGGGAATACGATCATCGGCGACAGGCTGCGGCAGACATGATCGGCCGCGGCCGAGCCGCGATGTGGCGTGGCGATCGTCGTCAGGCTGGCAACCCTGTTATCACCGCCGAGATGGCCGATGTAATAGCGGGCGTCCAGTCCGCCCATCGAATGGGCGATCAGATGCAGTGGTCCGGTTTCGCCGTCGAGTTGCTCCGCCAGACGCCGGGCGCGCCGTCCGATTGGGCCGGCCCAGGGCAGGGCGGGCACGACGACGCGCAGCCCCATCGCCTCGAGCAGCGGGCGGACGCCGGCGAAGTAATCGATCCACAGGATGCGGCGGAAGCCGAACAGTCCGTGGATCAGAACGACCGTGGCCGGCATCGCTGGCTGTGGGGAACTCAGCCCTTGCTGCCGCGGAAGCGGAGCAGCGACAGCTGCGGTGAGCGAGGCCCCTCGATCGGCACCGGATAATTGCCGGAGAAGCAGGCGTCGCAGTGCATGTCGCGCGGCTTGCCGACGGCGCGGTACATGCCCTCGAAGGAGACGAAGGCCAGCGAGTCGGCATGGATGGCCTTGCGCATTTCCTCCAGCGTCATCCTGTTGGCCATCAGCTCCTCGGCATCGGGCGTGTCCACGCCGTAATAGCAGGAATGCTTGGTCGGCGGGCTGGAAATGCGCATGTGCACCTCGGCGGCGCCGGCTGCCCGAACCATTTCGACGATCTTGCGGCTGGTCGTGCCGCGCACGATCGAATCATCGACGAGCACGACGCGTTTGCCCTCGATCAGGTTGCGGTTGGCGTTCAGCTTCAGTTTGACGCCGAAGTTGCGGATCGATTGTTGCGGTTCGATGAAGGTGCGCCCGATGTAATGGTTGCGGATCAGGCCCATCTGGAACGGAATGCCCGAGGCCTCGGCAAAGCCCATGGCCGGCGGCACGCCGGAATCGGGAACCGGTACGACGATGTCCGCCTCGACATGCGATTCGCGCGCCAGTTCAACGCCGATCTGATAGCGGGCCTGATAGACGTTGACGCCTTCCAGCGTCGAGTCGGGCCGCGCGAAATAGACATATTCGAAGACGCAGAACTTGGGCGCGGTGTTTTCGAACGGGAAGATGCTCTCGATCGAGCCTTCCTCGATGATCACCATTTCGCCGGGCTCGATGTCGCGCACGTAGCGGGCGCCGACCAGGTCGAAGGCGCAGGTTTCGCTGGCCAGCACATAGGTGCCGTCGAGTTCGCCGAGTACCAGCGGCCGGATGCCGTTGCGGTCGCGGATGCCGATCAGCCGCTTCTCGACCAGCACCAGCAGAGAAAAGGCGCCGGCCAGCTGGTTAACGGCCTCGGCGACGCGCGCCTTCATCGTGCCGGCCTGGCTGCGGGCGACCAGATGGATCAGTACCTCGGTATCGGAGGTGGACTGGAAGATCGAGCCTTTCTTTTCCAGTTCGCGGCGCAGCTCGGGAGCATTGACGATGTTGCCGTTGTGGCACATGGCGATGCCGCCGTGCGCGTATTCGTAGGCAAACGGCTGGCAGTTACGGATGCCTGAGTCGCCGGACGTCGAGTAGCGGACATGGCCGATGGCGCGCTGGCCGGCCAGCTTCTTGATATCGGATTTTCGGAAGATATCCGCGACCAGTCCCATGCCGCGATGGGTGGTGAAGTTGTGGCCGTCGGTCGATACGATGCCGGCCGATTCCTGACCACGGTGCTGCTGGGCGTACAGGCCCAGATAGGTCAGATTGGCCGCTTCGGGGTGATCGAAAACGCCGAAAACGCCGCATTCGTCATGAAAATGGTCATCGCCTTCGGATGGGATGCGCTGTCCGTGGTTCATTGCTGCCTCATTGCCTGCTGTTTTCGAGTATGGATTTCAGAGCCTGTTTGTCCCTGACCGGAATGATGTCGGCCAGTCGCGTGTCGCCGGATTTCTGGGGCGCGAAACCTGCCGCCGGGCCCTGGCGGGAGAACGGGTAATGTTCGGGGATAGCGCGGCCGAGCATGTCGCCGAGATCGATCGCGTAGGGGGCCAGCAGGCTGTTCTTCAGCCATGGTGCATCCGGCTTGGTATAGGAAGTGTAGACGAGAAAGCAGAGCGCGATCAGCAGCAGTCCGCGCGCGGCGCCGAAAAACATGCCCAGCGTGCG
>JAJRVH010000139.1 GCA_021545625.1 Zetaproteobacteria bacterium | reverse complement strand
GCAGGGCGACGATGGCGCTTCGTTCGACGAGCCGAGCGATCTGGCGCGTATCGAGGCGAAGATTCAGGCCCTGCTCGAAGGAAAACAGGCTGCCGATACATGGACGGCTCCCGCCTTCAAAATCAATGTGCTGATGCGGCAGGTGCCGGTGCGGGTGCGCGAGTTGCCGAAGGCATCGTTCCATGAAACGGCCATCGAGGTATCCGCGGCCGACCAGCCGGGGTTGCTGGCCAGGCTGTCCGATGTCATCAGTTCATCAGGCTATGACCTGCACGGTGCCTCCATTTCGACTTTTGGTGAGCGTATCGTCGACGTATTCTTCATTACCGGCCATGACGGAGGCAAACTGACGACGGAACAGATCGCCGAACTGAGCGACAGGCTGGCCGCCACGGCAGCCCTGCCGGGGGAATCATGACGATATTTGCAAGGCTTTTCGCCAGCGGTGAAAAAAAACGGGACAAGGGTTTTGTGCTGGCCCTTGGAGGAGGCGGTGGACGCGGGCTTGCCCACCTGGGCGTGCTCGATGTGCTGGAGGAGCACCGACTCAGGCCCGATGCCATCGTCGGCAGCAGTATCGGGTCACTGTTTGGAGCCATGTATGCGATTGAGCCGGATGCGAAGAAGGTGATCGGAAAAGCCAAGGAGGTTCTTGCTTCCGAGCTTTTTTCCCGGCTGACGCTGCCCAATCTCGAGGAGGCGGATCAGCAGGACGGCAGCTGGCTTTCGAGGCTGACGGCCGCCGCCCGTCAGTCCATCCTGTTCACCAAGGCGGCAACCGACCGTGCAGTGGCCGATACCGACGCGCTGATCGAGGTGGCCGAGACCTTTTGTGGCGGTGAATCGTTTCACGATGCGAGGATTCCGCTTTATATCACCGCCGTCCGTTTTCCCAGCGGCGAATGCCATCTTTTTTCGAAAGATACCGATGTAAAACTGGCATGCGCCATTGCCGCCAGCATGGCGATTCCGGGCGTTTTCGATCCGGTCACGGTCGGCGGCGAGAAGTTTGTCGACGGAGGGCTTGCCGCAGAGTTGCCGTCGAAGGAGGCCAGGATGGTGGCCAATGCCGATGAACTGGTGGTTGGCGTTAATGTTGGCGCACGTCCGAGGCCGGATGTTGAGCCGAAAAATGTCTACGGCATGCTCGACTGGTCCATCCAGATCAAGTCGCTGTATTTGAGGCAATCCAAACGCAGCTACTGCGACGTGCTGATCGAGCCGCTGGTCGGTTTCACCCAGTGGCATGACTTTTCCAATCCGGACCAGGAAATCCAGAAGGGGCGTGATGCGGCGCTGGAGAAAATGCCCGAACTGATTGAAAAGCTGAAATCCTGATGGCCGGCTGGCACTGGGATGTTTCGGCACCGGAGCAGTGGCTGAGTCTGCTGGGGTCGGCGCTGATTCTGCTGGCTTATGCATTGACGGTGGCCAGGCCCGGACAACGGCGCCTGTATTGTTCGATCAGCCTGACGGGCGGCGTATTATTGCTGATTGTTGCGATGATCTACCGCAACATCGGTCTTACGATGCTGGAGCTTGCCTGGATTGCTATCAATGCCTGGGGGCTGGCAAAGCGGTAGCGTGTCGCTGGCTTTTTGGTGGTTTCGTTCCATCATTGGGATATGAGTCTGCCCAAACCCCGTGTGCCCGGAAAGACTTGGCTGGCCGCTGTCCTTGTATTGGCCGCGCTGCTGGCGACAGGCGATGCCTGGCTGGCTCCGCTGCTGACATATGCACTTCCGCGCCTGGCTGGCGCCTACGGTTATCGCGTCGATGTCGACCGTGTCGATATATATCTTTATCGTGGCCATTTATTGCTCCATGGTGTGCGGTTTGCCGATGGCAGCCGGATTCACGATCTGGAGCTGCAATGGTCATGGCATGATGTATGGTCGAAGCGCCGTTTGCATGTGCTGCATGTCGGAGTTCAGGGGGCGCAGATCCGGCCGGGATTCGCGGCCTTGGCGCCGTCAGGCTCGCATGCATGGCCGGTTTGGGTCGCTGGGATTGATATAGCCTCTTCCAGCATCGATGCAAGGCATGCTCATGGTGTGTACCGGCTGAACGTGGCATGGCTGCACCTGCGCAGGCATGCATCCGGCTGGCATGTGCGGGGACGGACGGATATCGCAATGAGTGTTGCAGGGCGCAGGGTGAACATCAGCGCGCTGGGCGTGAATGGCGATCTGATGCCTGTCGGCCAGGGTTTGCGTTATCGGGGCGATTTGAACCTGAGCCGCATGACCATGGTACAGGACGGGGCGGGTATCGAGGCGGGGAAGCTGTTTCTGCCCGTCGAGATCAAGGTGGACATGGTTGGCGCGTGGCGCATCGAGAGGCTTGAAATAAGCCAGCCCTTTCCGTTGCGCCTGCTTCCGGATGGACGAGGGTGGCCGTTGCTGATGATTCGTCGACTCAGTCTGTCCTCCCTGTCGGCAGAGTTGCGGCCGGTATCGGTCGATATGGACCTGGTGATCGGCAGGGAGCCGGAAATCGGTCGTCTGCACGTGCAGGGCACGCTGCAACTGCCGCAGTGGCCGCCAGCCGGCATGCTGGATGCCCGACTGCAGCTGGAGATGGCCCCACTATCCTCTTTTGCCGAGGCCCGCTTCGGCCTGCGTCTGGAAAGCGGACGTCTGGATGTGCAGGCAGGCATCCGCATCGACGGAAACACGATCCG
>JAJRVH010000138.1 GCA_021545625.1 Zetaproteobacteria bacterium | reverse complement strand
CGTGATCGGCGTGCTGGTGGGTACGATCAATGTCGATGATTTCTGGCAAAAGGTTCGTTCGGATATGCCGCCGCATCAGTCATCGGTGTATCTGATCGATGGTCGCGGGCGTTTGCTGACACGTCTTTCGGATGGGCGTTACCGGCAGGGCGATCTGCTGACCAGCCAGCCGATTGTACGCTCCCTGCTGGCCGGGCATGGATGGCACGAGCGCAGCAGCTACCGGGGGTTCGAGGGGGACGAGGTGTTCGGCGTTGCGACGCTGATCCGTGGTCTGAAATGGGGGATTGTTTCCGAGATTCCGGCGCGGGCAATTGTGGATCCGGTGGCATCATCGCTGATGACGCTGGCGGCCATTGTGATGGTCTGGCATTTGCTGTTCGGTCTGCTGGCGCTGCTGCTCAGTCGCCGCATGCTCGGGCCCATTACCGCCCTGGCCTTTGCCGTGCGCCAGGCTGCGCTGGGCGATTATTCCCGGCGCCTTCCCGCCTCCCGTTTCCGGGAAATCAACGAACTGATGATCGCGTTCAACCTGATGATCCGGGAAATCGAGAAGCGGGAGAAGAGTCTGGGCAAGTTGTCGCAGGCCGTTGAACATGCGGCCGAGGCGGTTTTAATCACTGATCGGCACGGCGTGATCGAATACGTCAATCCGGCATTCAGCCATATCAGCGGCTATGCCCGCGAGGAGGCCATCGGGAAAACGCCGGCCATACTGAAAAGCGGCATGCAGGATGCGTCCTTCTATGCCGATATGTGGAAGGCCATAAGCCAGGGCGAGAACTGGGAGGGAGAACTGATCAACCGCAGAAAGGACGGCAGCCACTATCCCGTTCTGATGAGCATTGCCCCGATCCTGAATGAAGGCGGCATCACGCACTATGTCGCGATCCAGCAGGATATCAGCGAGCGAAGCCAGCTGGAGGAGCAGCTGCGGCATGCCCAGAAGATGGAGGCGCTGGGCACGCTGGTGGGAGGCATCGCGCATGACTTCAACAACATCCTTGCCGGCATTACCGGCAACCTCTACCTGATCCAGCGACTGGCCGAGGGTCAGCCTGATATGCTCGGTCGTCTTGATCGGGTCAACGGTCTGATCGAAAGCGCGGCCAGAATGATTTCCCAGTTGTTGTCCTTTGCGCGCAAGGATGCGGTGCAGATGCGGGAAATCGACCTGGCGGCACTGATCCGGAATGCGATGGATATGGTGGCAGCCTCGATACCGGCCAGTATCGCGCTGCATGTCGATGCAGGCGAGGCGCCGATGCCCGTGCGCGGCGATGAAACCCAGCTACAGCAAATGCTGATGAATCTTCTGGCCAATGCGCGCGATGCACTGGATGGGCGCGATCAGCCGGTCATCGAAGTGTCGCTGACAGTTTGTTCTCCCGACAAGGATTTTCTGGACAGGCACCCGGCCGCCCGCAGGCGGGAGTATGCGATGCTGTCGATACGGGATAACGGGCATGGCATTGCGCCCGGGGATATGCGCAATATCTTTGAACCCTTCTTTACGACCAAGAAGGTGGGGGAGGGCAGCGGTCTCGGTCTGGCCATGGTTTTCGGCGCGATGCAAACCCATGACGGCGTGATCGAGGTGGATTCCGAGCCTGACAGCGGAACATGTTTTCGTTTGTATTTTCCGCTGGTTGAACAGGGGGAGGGCTGCGCGCAGTCCGGCCCTGAGGAAGTGCTGGATGGCCGCGGGGAAACCATTCTGATTGTCGATGACAATGTGGCGTTGCTGGAAATGATGCGCGAGGTTTTCGGCGAGCTGGGATATCGCGTGTTGACGGCGGCGAACGGAGAGCGGGGGCTGGCGCTGTACCGCGAACACCGTGGCAAGGTTGATCTGGTGCTCAGTGATGTGGTGATGCCCGAAACGGGAGGGGTGCAGATGGTCGAACAGATTCGCCGCGAGGAGCCGGATATGCCGGTGGTTTTTGTAACTGGTTATGACCGGCAGGAACTGTTGCCCGGTTATGACGAGTCCAATACCGTCATTGCCGGCAAGCCGATGCAGATTGATCAGCTCAGCCATCAGGTGCGCCGGCTGCTGGATGCGCGCCTGAACTCCGGAGCTCAGGCATGAGCCGGCTGATAGCCGGTGTTGACGAAGTGGGTCGCGGCCCGCTTGCCGGGCCGGTTGTAACGGCTGCTGTCATTCTGGCGCCGGATGACCCCTGTCTCGGCAGGTATCGCGACTCCAAGAAGATATCGGAAAACAGGCGCCTGCACCTGTACCACCATCTTCGTCGCCATGCGCTGGCCTGCACGGTGGCCCAGGCCAGCGTCGAGGAGATCGATCGTCTCAATATCCTGCATGCGACGATGCTGGCCATGCGGCGCAGCGTTGAAGGCCTGCCGCTTGTGCCGTCGCGGGTTCTGGTGGACGGTAATCGTATTCCCGACCTGACGATTCCGGCGGAGGCCGTGATCGGCGGCGACGATTCGGTGCAGGAGATTGCCGCGGCCTCCATCATCGCCAAGGTCGTGCGCGATCGTCTGATGACCATGCTTGATGCGCGTTATCCGGGCTACCAGTTTTCCCGTCACAAGGGCTATGGC
Source organism: Zetaproteobacteria bacterium (assembly GCA_021545625.1). Lineage (GTDB taxonomy): Bacteria > Pseudomonadota > Zetaproteobacteria > Mariprofundales > Mariprofundaceae > JAJRVH01. The sequence continues at coordinate 4,881 of JAJRVH010000138.1, read as the reverse complement.
ACGAAGGTACATATGGAGGCATTGCGCAGACTGGGGCCGAGCCCGGCACACCGGACGAGCTTCGCGCCGGTGGCACGATGCGCCCGCCGCGAGCCATAACGGGTGCGTGTCATGTCCGTGACATCTGCCTGACACGCGGCTGTCATATTTTTTCCTAGGCTCCGTCGCAACGCCTGAAGTGAAAGGAGATGCATATGGATGCCTTGGTCATGCCCGTCCGCGGCGAGCGTCTTGAATTCCTCAAATGGGTCAGCGAGCGCAATACCCATATTCCGCTGTCGTTGCTCGAATTCCTGATCGATACGCCGTACGTGCCCGACGAGGACGAATTCGACGACCTGCCGTTTGAAGACGACTGGGACTGAAAGTCCGCGCCGTCAGAGAATATAGCGCGACAGATCTTCGTCTTCGGAAATCTCGCCCAGCTGCCGGCGCACATAGTCGGCATCGACAATCAGCGTTTCGCCGCTGCGTTCGGATGCCTCGAAGCTGATTTCGTCGAGCACCCGTTCCAGCAGCGTATGCAGTCGCCGGGCGCCGATATTCTCGGTTTTTTCGTTCACCGATACGGCGATGCGGGCGATTTCGGCAATGCCGTCCTCGCTGAACTCGATGGCGACGTTCTCGGCCTGCATCAGGGCCGCGTACTGGCGGGTCAGCGATGATTCGGGCTCAACCAGGATGCGCCTGAACTCTTCCTCGCCCAGCGCTCCCAGATTGACGCGGATCGGAAAGCGCCCCTGCAACTCTGGAATCAGGTCCGATGGTCTGGCCAGATGGAAGGCGCCCGAGGCGATAAACAGGATATGGTCGGTGTTCAGGTGTCCGTAACGGGTGTTGACCGTCGTACCCTCGACCAGCGGTAGCAGGTCGCGTTGCACGCCTTCGCGCGATACATCGGCGCCACTGCTTTCGCGACGGGTGATCTTGTCCATTTCGTCGAGGAATACGATGCCGTTGTTCTCGGCGCGCCGGATGGCCTCTTCCTTGATTGCGTCCATGTCCAGCAGATGATCGGCCTCCTGCTGCTGGAGAATCTTCATGGCCTCGGCCACGCTCATGCGCTTGCTTTTTTTTCGTCCGCCCAGCAGGCCGCCGAGCATGTCCTTCAGATCCATGTCCTCGCCGCCCTGGCCCGGGAAGATTTGCATGGCCGGCACGGCCGGCGCCTGTTCAACCTCGATCTCGACCTGACGCTCGTCCAGTTCGCCCATCCGCAGTTTTCTGCGCATCTTTTCACGCGACTCGCTGCTGGCGCTGCCAGTGGCGACCGGCCCCGAGTTTGTCACCGGATGCGGCATCAGGATGTCGAGCAGGCGATCCTCGGCGATTTTTTCGGCCCGGGCCTGAACGCGCAGCAGATGTTCGCTGCGGACGATCTTGATCGCCGTATCGACCAGATCGCGGATGATGGTTTCGACATCGCGGCCGACATAGCCGACCTCGGTGAATTTGGTCGCCTCGACCTTGATGAACGGCGCGTTGGCCAGTCTGGCCAGACGGCGGGCGATCTCGGTCTTGCCGACGCCGGTCGGGCCGATCATCAGGATGTTCTTCGGCGTGATTTCCTCGCGCATGGGCGAGGCAACCTGCTGACGACGCCAGCGGTTGCGTAGCGCGATGGCGACAGCGCGCTTGGCATCGTTCTGGCCGATGATGTGGCGGTCGAGTTCGGAGATGATCTCGCGCGGGGTCATGGTCTGGCTCAATTCAGGACTCCTTGGGGAGGGATTCGATGCTGATGTGGGTGTTGGTGTAGACGCAGATATCGGCGGCGATCTGCATCGCCTCGCGGATAATATCGACGGCGGTCAGCCCGCTGTGGCGAACGAGCGCCGTGGCCGCCGCCTTGGCATAGGCGCCGCCCGAGCCGATGGCCGCCACGCCGTCATCCGGCTCCAGCACATCGCCGTTGCCGGAGATCAGCAGTGTGTTGTCCGTGTCGGCGACGATCATCATCGCCTCAAGCTGGCGCAGGTATTTATCGGTGCGCCATTCTTTGGCCAGAGCCACGGCGGCGCGCATCAGGCTTCCGGCATGTTCGTCCAGCTTGGACTCGAAACGCTCGAACAGGTTCATCGCATCGGCCGTGGATCCGGCAAAACCGGTCAGAATGGCGCCGTCGCGCATCGTGCGAACCTTGCGGGCGCCGTGTTTGACGACCGTGTCGCCCAGCGTGACCTGTCCGTCGCCGCCGATGGCGACCTGATTGTTTTTGCGCACGCAACAGATGGTCGTGCCGCGCATGGAAATTGAACTCATGAATACACCACCTTGTCCACAGACATGGATGCCGGAGTCTGTTTCCGGTCATCCTCGTATATCGTTGCGCCGGCAGGGTTGTCGGGCAAGCCCACCCTAGCCGCGAAACAGTCCGCCGTCAGCATCCGTTCCCGGCTGATCTGCAGCATCTTGGGGATTGACGAAAGGCAGCTTCCTCCCTACCGTTCGCCGCCTTCGCACCAAGGCCCGAGTCCGGGGCGTAGCGCAGCCTGGTAGCGCATCTGGTTTGGGACCAGAGGGTCGGGAGTTCGAATCTCTCCGCCCCGACCATTCGAGCCGGCGGCGGAGTATAAAGATTGGACGCGATCTGGCGAGCGCCTGTAGCTCAACTGGATAGAGCAACGGCCTTCTAAGCGGTAGGTTGCAGGTTCGAGCCCTGCCAGGCGCGCCACATCGACATGGTGGATGTAGCTCAATTGGTAGAGCCCCGGCTTGTGATGCCGGTGGTCGTGGGTTCGAGTCCCATCATCCACCCCAGATATGCGATTGAACTTTGCCCGCGACAGGCTAAAGTTCGGTCGCGTATGGGCCGTTAGCTCAGTTGGTAGAGCAGCTGACTCTTAATCAGCGGGTCGAAGGTTCGAGCCCTTCACGGCCCACCATATAAGAAGAGCTCCTGCGGGGGCTCTTTTTTGTGCCTTTTGTACAGGCAACGGCTCCGGCCGGCGGGGTTGATTGCATTTCCTGCCCTGCTTGGGCATGATTCCGGCGCAATTTACGGGGGAGTAAGGTGATGCCTTGCTCCCTTTTCATGTGACGCATGCGAGGGTGGCGGAACTGGTAGACGCGCTGGATTTAGGTTCCAGTACCTTTCGGTGTGGGGGTTCGACTCCCCCCTCTCGTACCATGAAATGTAATGCGAACCGCGTTCTTCACAGGAAGGGGCGGGCTTTCAGCGATCCTATTTGGAGATAACCAACATGATTCAGACCGAAGTAAAAGAGCTTGGCAAGAACGAATATCAGGTGCATGTGCGCGTGCCGCAGGGCGAATACGAGCGCATCTATGCCGGGCAGATCCAGAAGCTTTCCCGTCAGGCCAAGCTGCCGGGCTTTCGTCCGGGCAAGACGCCGCGCCAGGTGATCGAGAAACAGTTCGGCGCGCAGTTGCACGACGACACGGTGTCCGAACTGATCCAGGCGAACTATGTCAAGGCCATCGAATCCTCCGGCCTGGTGCCGGCCGTGCAGCCCGAACTCGATATCCCGTCGGTACAGGGATCGGATGGCTTTGAATTTACCATGAAGGTGACGACGTGGCCGAAGGTCGAGGTGAAGGGATTGTCCAAACTGAAGTTCGAGACGACGACGGTTGAGGTTGAGGATGCCGATATCGAGGCGGTGATCGAACGGCTGAAGAAGTCGCAGGTGAAGTTCGAGGTGGAAAAGGGGCGCAAGGCCGAGCAGGGCGATCAGCTGCATATCGATTTTGTCGGCTTGGTGGACGGGGAGCCGTTCGAGGGCGGTCGCGGTGAGGATGTGGCGCTGGTGCTCGGTGAGGGACGCTTTATTCCCGGTTTCGAGGAGCAGCTCATCGGTCATGCGGCCGGTGATGACGTGACCGTCGAGGTGACCTTTCCCGAGCAGTATCAGGCCGCCCACCTGGCCGGCAAGGATGCCAGCTTCGCGGTGACGATCAAAAGCGTTGCCAGGCCGGTGCATGCGAAGGACGAGGACGACCTGGCCGGCATGCTGGGCTTCGACGATGCGGCGGCGTTGCGCGCCGATGTCCGTGCCCGTCTGGAGGAAGAGGCGGAGCAGGCCTCGTTTTCCAGTACCCGCGAGGCGGCACTTGATGCCCTGCTGGTGGCCAATGATGTCGAGATGCCCGAGGCCCTGATCGCCGAAGACATGCGCGCCACGACCCAGCGCGTGATCGAGAATATGAAGCAGCAGGGCGTGCAGGCGGATCGTTCGATGTTCGAGGACGAGGCGTTCAGGAAAGAGGTACGGGAGCGCGCCGAAAAGGGACTGAAGCTGTCGGTTCTGCTGCAGGCTGTGCGCGAACTCGGCGACGTTTCGGTAGACGATGCCGAGGTCGACGCCGAGATCGACCGGCAGTCGAAACAGTATCCCGAGGAGCAACGCGAGCAGTTCAAGGCATGGATCCGGGGCCAGCAGGAGCAGATGGCCTCGCTGCGGGAACGCTTGCTTGAACGCAAGTGCATTGAGTATATTGTATCCGAAGCCAAGACCAAGCCGGTGAAGAAGCCGCTTTCCGAGTGGCAGGCCGAGCAGGAGAAGGGTGAATAGGGCATTCGGTCCGCATCTTGCTCTGCGATTGAATGAAAAAGGAGAGTCCATGAATCTGGTACCTGTTGTTGTCGAGCATACCGCGCGGGGCGAGCGTTCCTACGATATATTCTCGCGTCTGCTCAAGGAACGGATTGTATTCCTGAACGGACCGGTCGATGATCATGTCGCCAGCCTGATCATCGCCCAGTTGCTGTTTCTGGAGTCGGAAGGGCCGGAGAAGGATATTTTCCTTTATATCAACAGTCCGGGCGGACTGGTGACGGCCGGCATGGCGATCTACGACACGATGCAGTACATCCGTTGCGATGTCTCGACGCTGTGCGTGGGGCAGGCCGCCAGCATG
>JAJRVH010000010.1 GCA_021545625.1 Zetaproteobacteria bacterium | reverse complement strand
GTCCGGGCATGCACGGTCAACGCGGACGAAGCCTCCGGCTTCGGCGCATCCGAACAGGCCGTCAGGGACGATGCCCCAACCGCGCACAGCGCGAAAAGCTTCCATATCATGCTTCGGTTCATTGAACCACCTCCTCATTCAGCGCGCCGGCGGCCAGCATCAGCGCCGCGCGGGCAATCATGACATCGTAGCGGGCCCGGATATTGGCCACGCGGGACGTATCCAGACGCACCTGGGCGTCGAGCACGTCCGACGTTTTTTCAAGGCCCTGCCGATGCCGCAGGGTCTTGATGCGCAATGACTCCTCCGTCTGGCGCAGGGCTTCCCTGTCGCTCTGATAACGGCGCTCGGCCGTGCGCATGCTGCGCCACGCCTGACGCACCTGATTGGCAATCTGCTGCTGCTTGTCCGCAAGGCGATATTCCAGCGAAAGCAGATCCGATTCTGCAGCCCGTATGCGCGCCTTGTCCGCGCCGCCGGCAAACAGATTCATGCTGACCGTTGCGCCGATCATCGTATTGCGATTCTTCAGGCCGAATGTCTCGCTGTTCCATTCCTGGGCCGCGACCAGGCTGACCTGCGGCAGGTAGCCGGCGCGCGACTGACGGCGCGCGGCTCTGGCCGCATCAAGCTCCTCAAGCATGGCTCGCAGATCGGCACGCTGCTCCAGCGCCCGGTCAACCAATGCCTGCAATGAACCACCTTTCAGGCCGGCAACCAGATCCAGCGACGGCTCGACCAGCCTGTCCTTCAACGTCTCGCGTCCCAGAACAAGACTCAGGGACTCCATGCTTGCCGCATGCGCATCCCTGGCCTGATCCAGCGCCACCTCGCTGCGCAACAGATGCACATGCGCATCCATCACGTCGCTGTTGATCGCCATGCCCCGTTTGTGCAGGGCCCTGGCATCCTGCCAGCGCTTTCTAGCCGCCTGCACGGCATTCGCCCTGGCCTCGACCTGAGCCGCCGTCTGGCGCGCCTGTATATAGGCCACGATGGTTTGATAGATCAGCTGCTGGCGACCAAATTCATAGTTCAGGGCGCTGGCATCGGCATGATGCCGGGCGCGCGCCCGGCCCGCCCACAGGGCACCACCGGCGAACACGGGCATGCTCAGGCCAAGCCGGGTCTGGTAATTGTTGATATAGCCCGGCCTGTTCAGGCTGGATGGTATGAAATCGGCCGTCGTAATGCGGGCCTGCTGCAGCTTCGCGCCGAAATAACCGAGCGGGGAATCGGTACGCGCCACTCCGGTCGACATATCCACACGCGGCAACATGCGGCCCAGCGCCGCATCGGCCTCAGCCTCGGCCCTGTGCACGCCGGCCTCCGAAGCCGCCAGCCCGCGGTTATGCTGCAGGGCCTGCGCCACGCCCTGACGCAGCGTCATTTCTCCGGCCATAGCCTGTGGCGCAGTCAGTGCCGCCGATATTATTAGAACATAACGTAATACTGATATTTTGGACAAAACAAAACACCTCCCCATTCAGGCCTCCCCGGGATCCGGACGACAGGATTCCGGGCAATAGATGTGTTTAAGCACATGCACCAGCTCCTCGAACTCGGGATTGGCGATGCGGTAGTACACCTGCTGTCCGCGCTTCTCATTGGCGATGATACCCATCATGCGCATCTTGGCCAGATGCTGGGAAAGATTCGACTGCGAGGCGCCGGTCGCCCGGATCAGCTCGTTAACGCACATCGGGCCATTCATCAGATGGCACAGAACCGACAGGCGCACCTCGTGCGCAATGGCCCGCAGACCCTCGCTTGCCTGTTGTATATTTGCCTGAGGTATGACATCCATGGCGCGAATGATACCCAGCAATTATAATATAAGCAAGATCTAATTGATATGCCCCCGACCAGTGTACTTTGCAGATACCATAAAAAAGCGGCCTCCGTTGACCGGAGGCCGCCGCAGCGCCTGACCCTGGGGAGGGATGGGAGTGGGCGGGTCAGGCCGCTTTCTCTTCGGCGATCTCCCTGCGAATCTCATCCATATCGATCTGACGAACCTGTTCAACAAGCTGCTCCAGGGCATTCTTCGGCAGCGCACCGGCCTGCGACAACAGGATAATGTTATCGCGCATAACCACCAGCGTCGGAATCGAGCGTATGTTGAAATGAGCCGCCAGTTCCTGCTCCTCCTCGGTGTTGACCTTGCCGAAAAGGATATCGCCATGTTTTTCGGCCACCTCTTCGAATACCGGGCCGAACATTTTGCACGGACCGCACCAGGGCGCCCAGAAATCGATAATTGCAATTTCGCTTCCGGAAACCGTTTTTTCGAAATTCTCCAGTTTCAGTTCAACCGTAGCCATCTGTCCGCCTCCTTCATTTATGGAGTAATAATATTAGCATGTCTTTATATGTCAAGGGAAAATCGCGCAACCCTTGCAGACAGACGCCCGAGCAGATGGAATGCATTCTATGAGTCCTGAAAAACTGGGCGCCGATGCCCTGCGTCTGTTCAACAGCCTGCCCGCCGAAACACAGCGCGCGGCGCTAAAGCTGTGCGCCGAGCATGGCGAGGAAACGGCAGTCTATCTGGCGGCCATGCGGCAGATGCACCCCGATGACAGGCGTCGCCTGCTGTTCTCGCTGAGTCGCCGCCGCTGGCGGCTGTAGGCAGGACCTCACATTCCGCCGCAAGCCTGCTAGGCTTGCGCGCTCTCAAGATTCCATGCGAGGTCATCCATGAAGGTACTGGTAATCGGCGGCGGCGGCCGCGAACATGCATTATGCTGGAAACTGAAGCGCTCACCCTCGGTGTCCGAAGTCGTCTGCGCGCCGGGCAATCCCGGCATCGCGAAGGAAGCCCGCTGCGTGGCTGTCAATGCGGAAGATATCAAGGACCTGCTGCAACTGGCGCGTGACGAACAGCCACAGCTTGTCGTCGTCGGCCCGGAAGTGCCGCTGGTGATGGGACTGGGCGATCGCCTGCGCACCGAAGGCTTTGCCGTCTACGGCCCGGACCGGGCGGCGGCCGAACTCGAAGGCAGCAAATCCTTCTCCAAGACCCTGATGGCCGAGGCTGGCGTACCGACAGCCGCGTTCGAAACCCATACCGACCCGGACCAGGCCGAGGCGTGCATTCGCCGTTTCGGCGCCCCGGTCGTCGTCAAGGCGTCGGGCCTGGCGGCCGGCAAGGGCGTAATCGTGGCGCGTACCATCGACGAGGCCGTGACCGCCGCACGCGACATGTTGTCCGGCAACAGCTTCGGCGAGGCCGGCTCGCAGGTCGTGATCGAAGAGTTTCTCGAGGGAGAAGAGGCATCCTGCCTGTTCATCGTATCGGGCGACACCATCCTGCCGCTGGACTCCAGCCAGGATCACAAGGCATTGCTGGACGGCGATAAGGGGCCGAACACCGGCGGCATGGGCGCCTACTCGCCGGCGCCGTGCGTCACACCCGCCATCGCAGGGCAGGTGCTGGAACGCATTGCCCGACCGATCATCGCCGCGCTGAAAAAGCGCGGCATCGAGTTCATCGGCACGCTGTACGCCGGCGTGATGCTGACCGAAGACGGGCCGAAAACACTGGAATTCAACGTCCGCTTCGGCGATCCGGAATGCCAGCCGCTGATGAGCCGCCTGCAATCCGACCTCGGCGAAGTATTGCTGGCCGCGGCCGAAAAGCGGCTGGACGGCGTACGGCTGGACTGGGATGATCGCGCAGCACTGTGCGTCGTCGTCGTATCCGACGGCTATCCGGGCGGCTTTGAAAAGGGGCAGCCGATCGCCGGACTGGGCGCAATCGAACAGGCCGGCGCCATCGTGTTCCATGCCGGCACGGCGGAGAAGAACGGCCATATCGTCAATGCCGGCGGCCGCGTACTCGGCATCACGGCCCTGGGCGATGATGTTTCCGAGGCCCGGCTGCGCGCCTATCAAGCGCTGGAAAAACTGGACTGGCCGGGCGGCTTCTATCGCCGCGATATCGGTTATCGGGCCATTGCCCGCGAGGAGAAATAAGACATGGAAGCAATCAAGGTACTGATTCTGATGGGCAGCAAGTCCGATCGCCCGACCATGGAAAAGGCCGAGGCGGTATTGCGGGATTTCGGCGTGCCCCACAAAACCATGATCCGCTCCGCGCACCGCACGCCGGAAGCGACAGTCGAAGCGGTCAGGGCCGCCGAAGAGGCTGGCTGTCAGGTATTCATCTGTGCCGCCGGCATGGCCGCGCATCTGGCCGGCGTCGTCTGCTCGAAAACGGTGCGGCCGGTGATCGGCGTGCCGATCGCATCCGGCCCCCTGAATGGCGAGGATGCGCTGTTGTCGACGGTCATGATGCCGCCGGGCCTGCCGGTCGCCACGGTCGGCATCAACGGTGCCAAAAATGCCGGCCTGCTGGCCGTACAGATGCTGGCTCAAACCGACCAGACACTGGCGGAAAAACTGAAGGCAGACCGCCGCAAACAGGCCGAGGCCATCCTCGCTGAAGACTGAACACCTGGATGTACGCGACAGGCTGCGGCAATTGCGGGCCGCGCGCCTGCTGCGACAGGGCGGGCTGATCGCCCACGGCACGGGCACGCTGCCCGGCGTGGCCGCAAGCCCGTACAGCAAAACGGGCCTGCAACGCATCCAGCGTTTCAAACAGCGGCGCGGCCCGTTTCTGTTGCTGGCACCGTCCCTGGCCGGAGCGCTGGCGCTGGCCCGCTTCATCAGTCCGACGCTGCGGCGCCTGGCCCGCCGCTGCTGGCCGGGGCCCGTGACGCTGATCTTCCCGGCCCGGCCCGGCCTGCCTGCCGCCTGCTACCGCAAATCCGAACTCGCCGTCCGGGTTGATGCCAGCCCGGCCGTGCGCTGCCTGAGCAAAGCCAGCGGCGGCCTGCTGCTCTCCAGCAGCCTCAACCGGCGGGGCAAAACGCCGGCCGCGCCCGGCACCCGCTACCGGCTGCGCCATCATCGCCATCTGGCCGGCCATATCTCCGCCCGCGGCCGGGGTGGCAGCGCCTCGAAAATCATCCGCATATGGCGCAATGATTGCACCACGATTCGGCAATGACGGCTTGCACCTGAGTGGCTAATATGCCGCGCTATGCAATCCATGACTGATCTACTCAAATCCATCTGGCTGCGTCTGGGTTCCATGACGCTGGCCGTGATCCTGCTGGTCGTGCTGTCGCTGGCCTCGGTGATCGGCACCGTGCTGCTGCAGAACCAGAATCAGGGCGACTACCTGCAACAGTTCGGCCCTCTCTGGTACTGGGTGTTCCGCTCCCTCGGCCTGTTCGATATGTATCATACCTGGTGGTTCCTGACCATTCTCGGGTTCCTGATGCTGTCGCTGACCGCCTGCCTGTGGCGCAACGTGCCGCGTATGCTCAAGGAAATGCGCTCCCGCAATGCACTGCTGGCCGAAAAATCGCTGAAGCGCTTCCAGTTCAAGCATGACTGGCAACTGCCCGGCAAAACGGATACGGCATCCGTGGCGACCGTCTTCCGCGAACGGCTGGACGGCTGGGAATTCAGACAGATCGAGGACGGCGAACGCACCATCATCCGCGCCGACAAGGGGCGCTGGAACAAATGGGGCTATATCCTCACCCACGCGGCCATCCTGATCATCCTGATCGGCGGCTGGATCAGCGTGCATTATGGCTTCCGCGGCGACATGGCCGTGCCCGAAGGCGGCAAGGAAAGTGAAATCTCGTTCCTGAAGGGAACCGAAACCGAATACCTGAAGATGCCGTTCGAGGTCCGCTGCAACAGCTTCTTCATCGATTTCTATCCGACCGGCGCGCCGAAAGAGTTCCGCAGCAACCTGACCATCATCGACCACGGCAAGGAAGTACTGACCTCGGACATCATCGTCAACGAACCGCTGTATTACAAAGGCGTGCGCATCTATCAGGCCAGCTTCGGCGACGGCGGCTCCGAAATCACGTTCAAGCTCTTCCATATGGATGGATCGAAGAAGATCGATACGGTCAAAACCCATGTTTACCAGACCTGGAAGGACGACAAAACCGGCATTTCGATCAAGGTCACCGATTTCAAGCCCTACAACGTCGAAAACATGGCCGGCCCGGACGAGCCGAACAAATGGCAGGACCTGGGCCCGGCGGTCGAATTCGAAATGCGCGGCCCCGGCCTGAAGCCGGTGAAAATCAAGCTGTTCCAGAATCCGTTCATCGATGCCGATGGCGTCAACCAGGGTTCGTTCATGTCGATCTCGCTGACCGGCAACGCCGCCGACTACAAACCGATCGCACTGGGACTGGATTTCACTAACCCGGTCGAATGGGAATTGTTTCACGCCTTCATGAAACGCCTGAGTGAAATCAGGGACGACAAACAGCGGCAGCAGGCCAACCTGCAGGCATTCAAGCAGGCGATGCAGGATGTATTCGGCGACAAGCGGCCCGAAAACTTTCAGGAAATGGCCATGCGCACGCTGCAGGCGGTCAGCATGCTGCCGCAGCTGACGTGGCCGATGCTGCCCGTCCTCGACGATTTCGATCAGGTCTATTACACCGGCCTGCAACTGGCCCGCGATCCGGGCATGAACGTCGTATGGTTCGGCAGCGCGCTGCTGGTCATCGGCCTGTGCATCATGTTCTACATGCCGCACCGCAAGCTGTGGCTGATCATGCGGCCTGCCGAAAGCGGCAAAACATTGCATGTAACGCTGGCCGGCATGGTCACGCGCAACCAGATGACATTCGCCCGGACATTTAATGATCTGTTCACCGAACTCGGGCAAGGCTTTGCCGGGATCGACAACAAAGGGAGTGATGCATGAGTACTGTGACCGCTGAAACCAATACCTGGAGCGCTGTCTACCGGGGACGCTGGGTCTATCTGCGCTTCGCCGCCTATCTGGGCCTGATGGCCGGCATCGCCGCCATGGCCATGTTCGCGCAGGACGGCTACAGCGAGGATGCGTTCCTGTACCAGATCCTGAGCATGAAGGGCGTGATCTGGGGCGGCACGGGCCTGCTGCTGGCCGTAGCGCTGGCCGCCATCGGCAGCGCGCTCAAACCGAAGCTGCTCGACGCGAAGATGGCCCGCAATTTCACCCCCTGGCTGGATGGCGCCGCCCTGATGGTCGTACTGGCCTGGGTCTGGACCTTCTTCGAACCGGCCCCGGGCATGATTACCTATGAGGACCAGTCCAACCTGTTCGCCGGCCGCATCATCATGGCCATGAACGTGCTGTTCCTGTTCTCGGCCGTGTCCTATATCGCCTATCTGTTCGCTCCCGAATCCTTTATCGGTCGCATCGCCACCTGGGCGGCCTACGGCGGTGTTTATGCCGGCGGCTCGGCCCTGCTGTTGCGCTGGCATGAGTCCTATCTGTTCGACATGGGCATCGGCCACGCGCCGGTTTCCAATATCTACGAAGTATTCATCCTGCTGTTCTGCATCACCGGCGCGGTCTATCTGGCGCTGGAAAAGCGTTATCAGGCCAAGGCCATGGGCGCTTTCGTGATGACGCTGGTCGCCGTCGGCGTGTTTTTCGGCATCTGGCTCGATTCGGTCGGTCAGGCTGAGATCAAGCCGCTGGTGCCGGCCCTGCAGTCCTACTGGATGAAGATTCACGTACCGATGAACTTTGTCGGCTACGGCTCGTTCGCCGTGGCCTGCGGCGCAGGCATGGCCTATCTGACCCGCCACTGGCTGGAAGGCAAAAACCCGTCCTCGAAGATGCTGAACATCTTCCCGACCCTCGACCAGCTCGATCAGCTGGCCTACAAGGCCGTGGCCATCGGCTTCCCGGCCTTTACGCTGGCGACGATCCTCGGGGCCGCCTGGGCGGCGGAAGCCTGGGGCGGCTACTGGTCCTGGGATCCGAAAGAAACATGGGCGCTGATCGTCTGGCTGATCTACGGCGCCTATCTGCATGCGCGCGTCTCGCACGGCTGGCACGGCAAGGCGCTGGCCTGGTGGGCGGTGGCGGGCTTTCTGGTCACGGTGTTCTGCTTCCTGGGCGTGAACATGTATCTGGCCGGCCTGCACTCCTACGGTCGCCTGAGCTAACCCCGGCAACACGCTTCGCAAAAGGCGGGCGTTTCGGACGCCCGCCTTTTTATTGCGCATCGGCAGCTTTCAACTATGCTCGGCCTGCCATGAAAAAACTGCGCAAGATCATCTTTCCCGCGGCCGGCATGGGCACGCGCTTTCTGCCGGCCACGAAGGCCAGTCCGAAGGAAATGCTGACCATCGTCGACAAACCACTGATCCAGTACGGTGTCGAGGAGGCGCTGGCCGCCGGCATGGACCAGATCATCATGGTTACCGGCCGCGGCAAGCGTTCGATCGAGGACCATTTCGACGTCTCGGCAGAACTCGAATCCAATCTGAAACTGGCCGGCAAGGAAGACCTCTATCAGGAGGTTTCGCGCGTCTCACGGATGGCCGAGGTCATCTATGTACGCCAGAAACAGGCTCTGGGGCTGGGACATGCCGTCCGTTGCGCCCGGCACTGGATCAATGACGAACCCTTCGGCGTCTCGCTGGCCGATGAACTGATCATCGGCGACGAGCCTGCGATGAAGCAACTTCAACAGGCGCATGAGGAAACCGGATGCTCGGTGATCGGCCTGATGCAGGTGCCAAGGCAGGACGTCAGCAAATACGGCATCGTCGATTATATCGCCGGTGCCAATGGACACCTGCTGCTGAAGAATATGATCGAAAAGCCCGATCCGGACCTTGCTCCTTCGCAGCTGGCCATCATCGGCCGCTATAT
>JAJRVH010000137.1 GCA_021545625.1 Zetaproteobacteria bacterium | reverse complement strand
TGACGGCTGTTTCCATTGTGATGATCCGAACCTGTTCGTCAAATCGGTGTCCGCCGATCTGCCGGCATTTGCGCCTGTATGGTCGCTGGTGGTTCTGCTGCCCGGACTTCCGCAGTGGCATGCTCCCGTTGCGCCTGCCGGCGGTCTTCTGGCGACGGGTCCGCCGCGATCGTCTTCCCTTCTTTATACCACCACCCAACGTATCCGTATTTGATACCCGCTTTCTGCTGATGCCGCAGTTCATCTGAACTGGGGCGCGTGCCTGCATCTGCATGCGCGCGAATCTCAAGCAGGAGGCGTGTCTTGATGCATGTCCGAAACCAAGTCCAGTCAAGGCTGGCATTCCTATCCCTGATATGGCTGGTGATGGCCGGGCTTTCCTCGCCATCGACAGCGGCGGCTGAACTGACGCTGGCCCAGGCCGAGCAGATGGCGCTGACACATAACCCGGCCCTGGCAGCTGCAGGCAAGCAGGCTGAAGCGATGGCCGCATTGCCGTCACAGGTCGGATCCCTGCCCGATCCGAGAATTTCACTGGCAGCGATGAATCTTCCGGTCGATACGTTTTCCGCGACCCGGGAAAATATGACCCAGCTGCAACTGGGAATATCCCAGGCCATTCCATTTCCCGGCAAGCTGGGGCTGAAGGCGGAAGCAGCCCGCTATATGGCGGAAGCCGCGCGCGAGAACCGTGACGAATTCCGTCTGATGCTTTTGCGCAATATACGCATCCACTGGTGGAATCTGGCCTACCTCGACAAGGCGCTGGAGATTATCCGTCATAATCAGGATCTGCTGCGCAACCTGGTCAGGATTGCCGAAACGAGATACAAGACGGGCAAGGGGCTGCAGCAGGACGTGTTGCTTGCACAGCTGGAGCTGTCCAAGCTGCTGGAGCGGGAACTCAATATCCGCGCCACGCGTGAGCGCGAAGCGGCATCGCTGAATGCATTGCTGGGCCGTTCCACGGATACGGCCATCGCGCTGCCGCGTCAGCATGCTCACGACCTGGCCGGAGGAGTCCCCGATGTGACACGGTTGAAGCAGTGGGCCCGCAGCAACCGGCCGATATTGCAGGCCATGGACTACCGGGTGCAGGCGGCCGATTCGATGCTGGCGCTGGCACACAGGGATTATTATCCCGATTTCAGTATCGGGGCAGCCTACGGCCTTCGTTCGGGAATCAATCCGGCCAACGGCAAGGCGCGCGCCGACCTTGCCACGATCATGCTCAGTATGAGTATCCCCCTTTACAGCGACAGCAAGCAGGACAGGGCCGTGGATCAGCGCGCGGCCGAAAAGGCGCGCGCCGAATTCTCCTGGCAGGATGCGGTGAACAGCGTGGAGGCCGAGATCGACAGTGCCGCCTCCGACCTGCGCATTGCCCGCGACCAGGTTGTGCTGTTTGAAAAAGGCATTCTGCTGCAGGCCCGGCAGACAACAGCCTCGATGCTGGCCGGTTATCAGGTGAACAAGGTGGATTTCCTGAATCTGGTCCGGGCCCAGCTTTCAGAATTCAATACTGATATCCAGTACTGGCAACAGGTTTCCGCCTTTCATCAGGCCGAGGCAAGGCTTGCAGCAGCCGTCGGCCGGGAAAATATAAACAAGGAAGATCAATGATGAACAGACATATGCTTTTTATAACTGCAGCCCTGGCACTCGGGCTTGTCGGCGGCTATTTCATGTCCGGCGGCAGGCAGACGGAAGGGAAAGCGGGTCATGTGTCGGGCGACGGTCCGTGTGCCGGAGGCACACAGCCGCTGACCTGGCGCAATCCGATGAATCCGTCGATTACCAGTCCGGTGCCGATGAAGGATTCGATGGGCATGGACTATGTGCCCGTCTGTGCCGGAGACAGCGGCAGTGGTCCGGCCGGCACGGTGAAGATCGATCCGACCGTGACGCAGAACATGGGAGTGCGGGTTACGCCGGCCGTGCAGCGTACTGTCACCCGGGAAATCACGACGGTCGGTCGTATCGCCTACGATGAAACGAAACTCACCACGCTGCATCCGAAGGTGGACGGCTGGGTCGACAAACTGTTTGTCGACAAGACGGGCGAGAGCGTCAAGGAGGATACCATGTTACTGTCCTTCTATTCGCCGCAGCTGGTTGCGACCCAGGAGGAATATCTGCTGGCGCTGTCCAACTGGGAATTGCTCAGGGACAGTCCCTATGCCGATATCCGGGATGGTGCCAGGCGCCTGCTTGAGTCGTCGCTGGATCGCCTGCGCTTTTTTGACGTGGCCGAGCACCAGATCCGTGCGTTGCAGAAAACCCACAAGGTTCGCAAGAGCATGCATATCCATGCACCCGCCGCCGGTGTTGTGACGCATATCGGCGTGCGCGAGGGAGCACATGTCACGCCGGCATCCGAACTCTATCAGATCGCCGATCTGTCCCGGGTATGGGTGCTGGGCGATCTGTACGAATATGAAATCCCCTGGGTACGGGTCGGCGATATGGCGAAGCTGAGAATCGCCTCGTTGCCGGAAAGCGATTTCACCGGCCGGATTACCTATATCTATCCCTATCTCGACCCCAAGACGCGCACGAACAAGGTGCGTATCGAGTTTGACAACCATGACGGGCTTCTCAAGCCGGATATGTTCGGTGACGTGACGATTATTGCCAGCCACTCCCGTTCCGGTGTGTTCGTGCCGAGGGAGTCGGTACTGGTGACCGGCAAAAAGGCGCATGTCTTTGTGCAGACCGAACCCGGACGTTTTGAGCCGAGAACCGTGAAAACCGGTGCCTCCAGCGACGGTTTGCTCGAAATCATCGATGGCGTGAAAGACGGCGAACTGGTGGTATCCAGCGGTCAGTTCCTGATCGACTCCGAATCCTCAATCCGCGAGGCGGCGGCCAAGATGGTGGCTCCTGAGAGTCCTGCAGCGAAGCAGGATATGGAGATGGATATGCAGGATATGCAAATGGATATGCCAAACAGGCCGAAGAAGATGGATAGGAAGGACATGGATATGCCGATGGACGGGATGCAGACGGAGGAGGCACGGTGATGGCCCGTATTCATTTTTATGCCCTGATGGCGATGGGGCTTGAATCATGATTGCGAAGATCATTGATGCCAGTCTGCGCAACAAACTGATTGTGCTGATTTTTACCGGCATTCTGGTGGCAGCGGGTGCCTTTGCGGTGAAGAATATTTCGCTGGATGCGATCCCCGATCTGTCCGATGTGCAGGTGATCGTATTTACCAAATATGCAGGCCAGGCGCCGCAGGTGGTTGAGGATCAGGTGACCTATCCGCTGACAACGGCGATGCTGGCCGTGCCGCATTCCAAGGTCGTGCGTGGCTATTCGTTTTTCGGGTTTTCGGTCGTGTATATCATCTTCGAGGATGGCACGGACATGTACTGGGCCCGAAGCCGTGTGCTCGAGTATCTGAACTATGTGGCCGGCCGTCTGCCTTCTGGCGTGACGCCGACGCTGGGGCCGGATGCGACGGGTGTCGGATGGGTGTATGAATATGCGCTGGTCGACAGGACCGGCAAGCATGACCTGGCCGAACTTCGTTCGATTCAGGACTGGTATATGCGCTATGCGCTGCAGACCGTGAACGGCGTGGCCGAGGTTGCGTCGATCGGCGGCTATGTGAAGCAGTATCAGGTCGAGGTCGATCCGAACGCGCTGGCTGAATACGGCATCCCGCTGGCCAGGGTCAGGCATGCCATCAAGCGCAGCAATAACGATGTCGGCGGTCGCCTGATTGAGATGGGCGAAACCGAATTCATGGTGCGCGGCAAGGGCTATTTGAAGAGCATTGCCGATCTTGAATCCATCGCCGTCGGCGTGGATACGCATGGCACGCCGATTCTGCTCAGTGATGTCGCGCATGTGCACCTGGGACCGGAACTCAGGCGCGGTCTTGCCGAACTCAACGGCGAGGGCGAGGTGGCCGGCGGCGTGATCATCATGCGCTTCGGAGAGAATGCGCTGACGACGATCGAGGCCGTGCGCGAAAAGCTCGAGGAGCTGAAAAGCGGCCTGCCCGAGGGGGTTGAGATTGTGCCCACCTACGATCGCGGTGGTCTGATCGAGCGGGCGGTGGAAAACCTCAAGGACAAGCTGTTCGAGGAGTTTCTGGTGATTTCACTGGTCTGCATGCTGTTTCTGATGCATGCCAGATCCGCGCTGGTGGCGATTATCACGCTGCCGCTCGGAGTGCTGATCGCTTTCATGCTGATGCAATGGCAGGGACTGGCGGCGAACATCATGTCGCTTGGCGGTATTGCGATTACGCTGGGTGCGATGGTCGACGGCGCCATCGTACTGATTGAAAATGCCCACAAGCATCTGGAGCAGTCCGAGCGTGCCAAGGGTTCCGAGCTGACGGTGCCGGAACGCTGGCTGGCGGTCGGCAGGGCTTCGCGGGAGGTTGGCCCGGCGCTGTTTTTCTCGCTGCTGATCATCACCGTGTCGTATATGGCGATCTTCACGCTGGAGGCTCAGGAAGGGCGCCTGTTCAAGCCGCTGGCCTTCACAGCGACCTATGCCATGCTCGGTTCGGCCGTGCTGGCCGTGACGCTGGTGCCGCTGCTGATGGGCTGGTTTATCAGGGGTCGCGTGATGCCGGAGGAAAGGAACCCGGTCAATCGCGCGCTGCAATGGGTACATGGTCCGGCGCTGGCCACGGCTCTCCGGCACAAGGGCGTGACGCTTGCGATCGCGCTGGCGTTGTTGTTCTCCATGGCCGTGCCGATGTCGAAGATCGGTTCGGAGTTCATGCCGCCTCTGGATGAGGGTGATATCCTGTATATGCCGACCACCTTCCCCGGCATTTCGATTACCAAAGCCAGGGAACTGGTGCAGCAGACGGATCGTATTCTGAAAACATTTCCCGAGGTGGAATCGGTCTTTGGCAAGGTGGGCCGCGCCGATACGGCGACCGATGCCGCTCCGCTGGCGATGATGGAGACGATCGTGCGCCTGAAGCCGAAGGAGGCATGGCCTGATCCGGACAAGACGACCCAGGAACTGATGCAGGAGATGGATGCGGCGATCAGGTTCCCGGGCCTGGCCAATGCATGGACCTACCCGATCAAGACCCGCATCGACATGCTTTCGACCGGCATCAAGACGCCGATCGGTATCAAGGTTTCCGGCCCGGACCTGAACGTGCTGCAGGATGTCGGCAAGGCGATCGAGCGGGCGGTCAAGACATTGCCGGAAACCACGTCGGCATTCAGTGATCGGGCGGCCGGCGGTTATTATCTGGATATCGACATCCAGCGCGATCAGGCGGCGCGCTATGGCCTGACCATTGGCGATATCCAGGATGTGATTCAGTCGGCAATCGGCGGCATGAATGTCACGCAGACGGTGGAAGGGCTGGAACGCTATCCGGTCAACCTGCGTTACCCGAGAGATTATCGCAGTGATCCGGAGGCGCTCAAACGCGTACTGGTACCGACCCCGACCGGCGCCCAGATTCCGCTGGCGGCAGTTGCGAAGATCGGCGTGTTCCGCGGCCCGCCATCGATCAAGAGCGAGAATGCGCGGCCGAATGCCTGGGTCTATGTCGATATCAGCTCCAGCGATATCGGCGGCTATGTCGCCAGGGCGAAAAAGGTGATTGCCGAGCAGGTCAGCATACCGGCCGGCTATACACTGGAATGGTCGGGGCAGTTCGAGTACATGGAGCGGGCGGCCGCCAGGATGCGCATCGTGATTCCGGCAACCCTGCTGCTGATCTTCCTGCTCCTTTATTTCAACTTCGGCAATCTCGCGGCTCCGGTCGTGGTGATGATGAGCGTGCCGTTTTCGCTGATTGGCGGCTTCTGGCTGGTCTGGTGGCTGGGCTTCAATCTGTCGGTGGCCGTGGCCGTCGGGTTTATTGCGCTGGCAGGTGTCGCGGCCGAAATCGGCGTGCTGGTACTGACCTTCATCGACCAGGAGGTTGCCCAGCGCCGGGAGGCAGTCGGCAGCGGTTTTTCGTCCGATGATCTCAGCGCCGCCGTACAGAGCGGCGTGGCCAAACGCGTGAGGCCGATTGCGATGACCGCGACAGCCGTCATCGCAGGTCTGGTGCCGATTATGTTCGGGGGGGGTACGGGCTCGGATGTCATGCAGCGCATTGCCGCACCGATGATCGGCGGCATGGTCACGACGACGCTGCTGTGCCTGATCGTGTTGCCGGTGATCTACGGCATGATTTTACAAATCAAGGAAACAGGACTTTCCAGGAAGGAGAAGAGGAGCATATGAATATTCAAAAAAACATCAGAAAGGCAATGCCGGCAGCCGTAATACTGATGGCGGCTGTTTTTTCACAGCCGGCACAGGCGAATGACGCACATGGAGATGCCGGCGGGCATGTCCATGATCACGGGATGCAGTCCGGCGGGATGCACGGCCATCAAGATATGCAGGCGATGCCGGGCGCATTCATGAAAAAGGCGGAAATCGACGGCTATACGGTTACTTTCCATATTATGAAGGCGCCGCAGGGCAAGCAGCATGGCGGGACTCATCATCTGATGATCAGGGTCGAAAAGGACGGAGCTCCGGTTGCGATCAAGGCGGCGAATTCGAAATCCGTGCACCCGAACGGACAATCCGAGTCGAAGATGATGATGAAGATGGGGGACTGGTATATGGCGGCCTATGATCTCGGGCATTCGGGGCAGCATCAGGTCATGGTGCTGTTCAAGACTTCCGATGACGCCAAGCATTTCACCGGTATCGAATATCCCGGAAAGGACAAGGAGTAGGCATATGAAATATATCACCGGAGTGATGATAACCGCAGCGATGGTCGGGCTGGCGGCCTGTGACAGCAGTTCGACACAGGATCGCGCCAGGGTTGATCACAAGGTGGCTGTACAGGCCCCGGCGGGGGAGGTCGTGATGTACAAGTCGCCGACCTGCGGCTGTTGCGGCAACTGGGCCGAGCATTTACGCCGGGCCGGTTTCACCGTGATTGAGAAGAAGCGCGAGGATATGGAAGCCATCAAGGCGAAATACGGCGTGCCGGGCAGGCTGGCTTCATGCCATACGGCATTGATCGACGGCTATGTGATCGAGGGGCACGTGCCGGCTGATGATATCAGGCGTCTGCTGCGCGATCGCCCGGCTGTGGCCGGACTGACCGCGCCGGGTATGCCGATGAAGTCACCGGGCATGCAGGCCGCCGGGTTGCCGCCCAGGGGCTACGATGTACTGGCTTTCGACAAGGATGGCAGCCATCGCGTGTTCAGCCGTTATTGAGCGACATGATTGTGCAAACCCACTCAAAAGGAGCCTGAAATGAGAGAAATCGTGATACATGTCGAAGATATGAAATGCGCGGGTTGCGAGGCGACCTTGCGCAAAAAGTTGCTGACGCTCAACGGCGTTTACGATGCCCGTGCCAATTTCAAGAACGGGGCCGTATTACTGAGCGTCAATTCAGGCTTTCAGATATCCGCTGCGGATAAAGCCATTCGCGAGCTCGGTTATACGCCGGCGGATCAGGGAGTCGCGGATGCGTAGTCTGGCCATGCTGGCGGGAGTTCTGATGCTTGTTGGTGCCTGTGCGGTCCAGCAATCCGCAACAAGGCCTACCGGGCCGGCCGGCGTGCGACAGGGCATGGATCACAAATCATCCTTTTTCGTGGCCAGGAAAGCGGTGGAGGATGGCTATGTGTTGATTTTCCATGTCATGCCTGCCCCTGAGGGGGACGGGTTCAGCCGTACCTTTTATCATCTGATGGTCAGCGTCGAGAAGGAGGGCAAGCCGGTCCCGGGGCTGATTTTGTATGCGGGCGTCAAACACCCCGATGGTACACGTGTGGATCCGGCTGTGATGACACAGATGGGCAACTGGTATGTGGCCCGTTTCAATCTCAGCCATGAACAGGGGCGCCACTGGTTGACGGTGTCATTTGAACGGGACGAAAAAAGCTATATGTCCGGCATCTATTATCCGGAGCGGCCCGTAGCTGACGGAGTACCATCGTGAGCAGTCTGCACATGGAACGCTGCCAGTGCCCGGTTTGTGGCATGGATGCGAAGATTTCACCGGTTTGTGCCGAACAGCTCGGGATCGAGTACCATTTTTGCAGTTTCCAGTGTCGGGAGAATTTTCTGGCAAGGCCGGCGCTGTATGTCGGTCCGGCTTCTGCCCGGCAGCAGGGCAGGGAAGTG
>JAJRVH010000136.1 GCA_021545625.1 Zetaproteobacteria bacterium | reverse complement strand
TGATCACCTCGGTGGACCGTGACGACCTGCCGGACGGCGGCGCCGGCCATTACGCGACGGTGATCCGCGAACTCAGGGCCCGCCAGCCGGAGGTCACGATCGAGATTCTGACCCCCGATTTCCAGCGCAAACCGGATGCGTGCCTGGACACGATCATCGAAGCCGGACCGGACATCTTCAACCATAATCTGGAAACCGTGCCGCGCCTGTACCGCTCGGTTCGCCCCGGCGCGCGCTACTTCACCAGCCTGCGGCTGCTGCAGCGGGCCAAGGAACTTGATGCCGGGATCGTGACCAAGTCCGGCATCATGGTCGGGCTGGGCGAGGAGCGCGACGAGATCCTGCAGGTCATGGACGATCTGCGCGAGGCGGGCGTGGATATCCTGACCATCGGCCAGTATCTGCGGCCGAGCGGCAAACATCACCCGGTCATGAAATACTGGGCCCCGGAGGAGTTCGAGGATCTGAAATACCTGGCCGAGAAGAAAGGCTTCGGCATGGTCGCTTCCGGCCCGCTGGTGCGATCCTCATTCCACGCCGACGAGGTATTCGAGGCGCTGAAGCTCAGGCAGTTATGAATAACAACACTAATTTGTACTCTACAACATTCAGCGCGACCGACACAGCGCTACATTGTACTGGGAATGCGGATGGCGGAACACATTCCGCCGATTAAGGACTTCCCTCACGACGGACGAACCTGGCGTGTGGACTGGTTCGGTGCCGTTGAGCGCAATCACAACGTCCCTTCCGAACCCTGCAGTCAGCAAAACAGCTCTACAGCTTTGAAAGTACCTCCTTTCGTCATGCTCCGACGCATTTCAAATCGACCTAAAGCCTTGCCATTATAGCCATGTCTGTGCAGACAATGCTTGTCCCGACAGCCATGCGCGGCTAGAAGCCCGTATGGCCATCAAATCCACCATATTCAAAGCCGCGCTGCAGATCACCGACATGGATCGGCACTATTACCGGGACCATCAGCTTACGATCGCCCGCCATCCATCCGAAAACGACGAACGCATGATGGTGCGCCTGCTCGCCTTCGCGCTGCATGCCGGTCCGGCCCTGCAGCTGTGCCGGGGCATCAGCGACGAGGACGAGCCGGATCTCTGGCAAAAATCGCTGAACGGCGATATCGAGCTCTGGATCGATCTGGGGCAACCGGACGAAAAACGCATACGCAAGGCCTGCGGCCGGGCCGCGAAGGTCGTCATCTATACATATCAGCCGCGCAGCGCCGATGTCTGGTGGAAACAGCAGGCCGACAGGCTGAAGCGCTTCGACAAGCTCGAAGTCCGCGCGCTGGACGAAACCGGCGTCGCGCAACTCGGCCGGCTGGCGCAGCGCAGCATGCAGCTGCAGTGCACGATTCAGGACGGCCATATCCTGATGACCAACGGCGTCGATTCGGCCGAAATCACGCCGCTGACGAGACAGGCTTCCGGCGCATGACAGAAGGGACCGGCATCGACATTCCCGACGACGAAATCGAATGGCATGCCATCCGCGCCGGCGGACCCGGCGGTCAGAACGTCAACAAGACCAGCTCCGCCGTGCATCTGCGTTTCGATATCCGCGCCTCCTCGCTGCCCGACGACTGCAAGGAGAGGCTGATGCGCCGCCGCGACCGGCGCATCAGCAGGGACGGGGTCATCGTCATCAAGGCACAGCGCTTCCGTAGCCTGGACATGAACAGGGATGATGCCTGCAAGCGGCTCCTGGAACTGGTTTCGGAAAGCCTGGCCGCGCCGCGTCAGCGAAAGCCGACCCGCAGAAGCCGCGCTTCGATCAGACGGCGACTGGAACAGAAATCCCGGCGCGGTCGCATCAAGGCGCTGCGCAGGAGCCCGGCGGGCGATCGTGATGCCTGACTGACGACATGCTTCGGCCCGCGTTCACCCGCGATCTGGCCGCCAGGTTGCGGCAGGGGGCATGTATCAACATGACCGCGCCGCACGGCTTCGGCAGGCGGCGCACCCTGAAGGACCTGCGCGCCATACTGGCCGCGGATATGCACATCCTGCATGCCGACATGAAATTCTGCCGCCACGATTTCAGCGCCATGATGCATGAGCTTTGCCTGCAGGCCGACCTGCAACCGCCGGCGGAACAGGCCGCACAGCTGCCGCAACGACTGGCGGAACGGAACAATCCGACCCTGCTGATCCTGCATAATCTCGATCTGCTGCGCAGCGAGTCCTGCGAACCGCGCTTCAGACTGGAGCTGCTGCCCTCGCTGCATCTGTGGCGGGAATCACCCCGGCTGGCGCTGCTGTGCGTCTGCGAGGATGTCTATCCCGACTGGCCGCTGCCCTGCGAAACGCGGCCTTTGCCGCCGCTGCCGGATAACAGGAGGAATCAGGCGTGACCGTGGCGCGCCTCCAGCGCCTCGTCCCGCGCGGAAGCGCGCAGCCCCAGACCGATGAACACCTGCGGCAGGGCCATCAGGCACACCAGCAGGGAGGCATACACCATCCAGCCGGGCACCAGCGCCTCGCTCAGAAGCGCCACCAGCAGGGCCAGAACGGCCCACGGGGAAACCAGCAGGGCCAGCCAGCTTAAGCCGGCGAAGTAATGGGCTGTAGTAACGGAATGGTTCGAATTCAGACGCTGCATATCGTATCTCCCCTGGCCGGATTCAACTGCCGCCTCCTATCTATCGCGCCTGCAAACGGAGACTTTAGTTTCCGTCGCGCAATATCCCGAAACCGACGGATTGATGACATCGCATGTCAAAAAACCGTTTCCGCCCGGGAAAAAGAAAAAGGGCCTGCCACAGGAGGGGGGGGGAGGGAGGAGGGCAGGCCCTTTCGGGGGAAACATTTCGTCGCAAGGCATTGCCGCCTGCGAACCGGACCCTTTCGATAAGGTGGGCACCGCATCCCGACATCAGGTATCCCAAAAGACAGGGATTCACACAATCCGGATAGCCAGTTCCCGTTCGGTACGCATCGGCCCGGTCTGCAGGCCGCAAAGCTTTCACAACGAGCTGTTACTATCTATCTATCGCGAGCGAAGACTGCTGCTTGAATCTCCGGCCACATTCCGTAACAAGCAAGCGGCGCGCCAACCGTAAAACATTTCCGGGGAAGCGTCCGCGTTCATTGAAAATCCGCAGCTCTCCCAGCCACTGGGCCCATTGCGGCATGCCCCGAAACGGAAACATGAAGCCCGAAAGCAGAATGGACGGCAAAAAGAAAAGGGCTATTTGCATCTGAGGGTTGGAAGTGGCTGCTCCCGACCATCGCAGGCCCTCTTTGAAATAGTCATGCCGTCAGGTTGAATTCTATGGTTTTAGAACCAGCCTGAATTTTCGGCATCAGGTTGAAATGACGGATCAATCGTCATCTCCATCGAACTCAGAAATATACCGTCCATAGTCTGTGACCTTAGCATTCCCCCATACCGTAACCGGATCAGTGATACTCTTCGGTGTTCCCTCATGGGTTATGACCTGACCTGTCTGGGAGGCTATTTTGGAATACAGATAACGCCCTCTTGTGATTTCAAAACTGTATCCACGACCCATTCGATTCGCCAATTTCATCAGCCCGTTCGATGCCTCAGTAAAGGCATTGGTAATCTTCAAATCGAAGTAGTTGAAGATGTTCTGATGGTGCTTATTCACCATGCGGGCGACCTGTCCAAAACTTTCAGCATACTCGGGAGGGATGGAACGAACCCATTCCTCAAAGGCCTCTTCTGCC
This sequence comes from Zetaproteobacteria bacterium, assembly GCA_021545625.1. Taxonomy (GTDB): domain Bacteria; phylum Pseudomonadota; class Zetaproteobacteria; order Mariprofundales; family Mariprofundaceae; genus JAJRVH01. The sequence goes on along the minus strand of JAJRVH010000136.1, from coordinate 2,779 downwards.
TCTATCCGGTCATCGAGTTCATAGAGGTTATGGAAAGCTTCTGCTAAATCATATGCCTTTGCCAATTCTGGGTGGTGGGCACGAATATATTCCAGTTTTTCATCATCCTCTGGCGTTCGTTTTTCATTCCTTCGCAGAAGTCCCCAGCGAAGGTGTTTTTTCATATTTATGCGGCCATCTTTTTCCAGTTCAGACTGGATCTTGATTCGGAGTGAATCCAGAGCTTTTGATGCTTTCTCCACAACATGATATCTGTCGATCACCATGCGAGCATGGGGCAACTCCCGACTCAGAACATCCTTGTACGGCCCCCACATATCCAGTGCAATCCATTCAACCTTATCCTTGTCTTTCAGATTCCTGAAATACGGTGTGATCACGTCTTTTGTTCGCTTCTGCAAGATGTCAAAAGTGGTTCTCATCTCAAGGTTGGTGATGACCGCGCAATAACTGCCGCAGATCTTCACTTCATCCACACCCATGATTCGAGGCGTTTCGCGCACATAGGTTTCGTCCAGGCGGGCCATGAAGTCCAGAACGATCGACTTGATGGTGTTTACTGCCAATCCCGTTTCGTCCGCCAGAGCCGTAAATGTGTTACTGAAGCACTTGGACTCGATGTGGCGAATCAGCCGCCTTGTGGCAATACGCTTGTCATCCAGCGATTCAATGGGCGGCGTTTCGATTTTCCCGCATGCCTTACAACGATACCGCTGCCGCTCGATTTCAACCTTGACAGGCTTTCCGTGCATGGCGATATCAGCGTATTGATATGTGCGCTTCCCATGCTTGTATAGCGGCTGATGCCCACATTCAAAGCACCGTTCCGAAGGCGACACACTGGCCTCAGCAACGATCTTGATGTGGTCGCCTTCGTCTCTGGTTCCAAGTGGTTTGACTCCCTTCAGGAGCAGCAGATCAACCGTCACTTTCACTCCTGACCTGTTCGATAAGATCACCGGCCACGTCCTTGGTCAGCATTTCATATACGACCGTCAGAAACAGATTGCGCGTCACCTCATCGCCCAGCAGGCGTTTGGCCATCTTCTGATGTGAGCCCATCGCTTCGACAATGGCCCTGGTTGCAGCGGATGGGAGATCTGCCTTCATGGCCTGTTCCATCGGATTATTGCGCACCTGATCCATGACCTTCTCATTGTCGCGCAGTTTCTCGCTGATATGTACGGCAAAGGCTACCTTGTCCTTGTCTGTCACTTCCTGGCCGAAAGCCTCGTTGAGCCTTTCGATCAATTCCGCAAGGTAGGCGCGTTCGCGATCTCTGGGATCACGGCCTCCCGTGCCTTTGTTGGGATGTAGCGCGTCTTCCTCCCGCACTTCCAATGTCTCACTCATTTCACCCTGATACAGCAGTTTATAGTGCGTCATGCGCAGACCGCTGATATCCACTTCCTCGGGTGTTGCACCCTTCAGCCGCTTCTTGAGTAACCTGGCAAAGGCGGCAAAGGCTTCCATTTCCGCATCCCCGAACTCGATGAGCTGGGCGCAGTATTCATAGGCGCGAACGAACTTGGACAATCCTTCGCTGAATATCAGAAGCTCATCCCGCGCCCTGGTATGTTCAGCGCGACGGGCATCGGCTTTTTTTGCGCCTTCTTCATCGCCGTTGCGCTCAGCGACCTGGAATTCCCTTTCGCAAAGTTCAATCGCATCATTGAGCATTTTCATGCGCCCATTGAAGCGATCCGTGGCCGGTTGCGTCAGTGAATAGAGCTTTGCGTGGGAAGGATTGGGCGCGGTAATGGCAAGGCCGAACTGACGAACCTCTTCATCCTCGTAAATCAGCATCTCATCCAGCCGGGCTTTCATGTCATAGACGATATTCGGATTCTGAATATCGGATATTCTGGCGTCTTTGTAATAGAGCCTGAATGCAGCAAGGATTTCATCAGGGTCATTCACAAAGTCGATGACATAGGTGGTGTCCTTGCCCTGATGCGTTCGGTTCAGACGCGATAGAGTCTGTACGGCCTCCACGCCGGATATTTTCTTGTCCAGATACATGGCCACCAGTTTCGGCTGATCAAAGCCCGTCTGGAACTTATTGGCCACCAGCATCACCTGATATTCCGGCGTATCGAACACCTTGCGCAGATCACGCCCGCGTGCAGCCGGGTTCATGCTCTCTTCCGTGAACACTTCATCTTCCGGATAGGAAAACTCGATATCGTCGTTGATATCCTTGCCAAGAATCTTGCCTGAGAAGGCGACCATGGAACGAATGCCGCGATACCCTTGTCTTTCCACATAGCGATCAAATGCCAGTTTGTATTTTACAGCCGCCGCACGGGAGCTTGTCACTACCATCGCCTTGGCCTGGCCGCCCAGAAGATGTGCTACATTGCTATGAAAATGCTCAATGATGAGCTGCACCTTCTGCGATACATTGGTGGGATGCAGCGTCAGCCACTTGGCCAGCGCCCGCCCCGCATACTTCGTATCCACGCGCTTGTCTGAGGCGAACGCACTGCCCAGCCTGAACGCCATCTTGTAGCTGGTGTAGTTTTGCAACACATCAAGGATAAAGCCCTCCTCGATGGCCTGCTGCATCGTATAGGTATGAAAGGGCACGGGCGGGTTCTCCGCTGATGGCGGCTCGCTTTCATCCTTCGGCCTGCCGAACAGCATCAGCGTGGAGTGCTTGGGCGTGGCCGTAAAGGCGAAGTGGCTGACATTATCCGGCAGGCCGCGCACACTTTGCAGCTTCTCCAGGATCTCATCCGGCGTCATCGAGGCCAGATCCACCGAGGCATCCAGCGCC
>JAJRVH010000135.1 GCA_021545625.1 Zetaproteobacteria bacterium | reverse complement strand
GCAAGGCGGCCAACGGATTCTTCACCTCGTGCGCCATCTCCAGCGCAATGCGCGCCACCGCCTCGGCCATCTCCTGACGCCGGCTGTGCTGCTCGATTTCGATGCGGTGCGCCTCGGGTACAAACACTGCCGTCATGCCCCGCGCATCCTGACCGAGATGCAGCGAAACCGGCAGATTCGAATCGCGCAACCGCAGGTCGTGACTGCAGACGCCGTCGCCGCTCAGGCGCGCAAGCAGACGGTCCACCTCGCCGGCCGGCGTAAAGATTTCCCCGACATGACGGCCGTTCAGGCGGCGGCAGGAACAACCGATCGCCTCCTCGGCCAGCACATTGCATGCAAGCACGCATGCATCTTCATCGAGTGTCAGCAACGGCAGCGGCAGAGAGGACAACGCGATCATGTCAGGCGACACGCGCCAGCTCCGGCCCGCCGTCCAGACCGAGAAAATAGGCTTCGGCGGCGGCCATCTGCTCGTCCCATGCATGATAATGCTGGAAAGCTGCGCGAAACTCGGCCGACCCGTGCAACCCCTTGCTGTACCAGGGAATATGCTTACGGGCCAGCTTCGATGCCGTGCGTTCGCCGTGATGGGACAACAGGTGCCGCATATGCTCATACACGACGTCCCAGCGTTCGGCCGCCGTCGGCGGTGCCGGCGGCGCCTCGCCCATGATCGCGGCGCGCACCTCGCCGAGCACCCACGGATTGCCCTGCACCGCGCGACCGACCATGACCCCGTCGCAACCGGAAACGCGGATCATTTCGCGCGCCGAGTCGCCATCGACGATGTCGCCGTTGCCGATCACCGGAATCGAAACCGCGGCCTTGGCCCGGCCAATGTCTTCCCAGTTTGCATGCCCGTGAAACATCTGCGCCCGGGTGCGGCCATGCACGGTCAGCATCGCGATGCCGCAGTCCTCGGCGATGCGGGCAATGCGCTCGACGTTCTTGCTCTTTTCATCCCAGCCGGTGCGGATTTTCAGCGTCACCGGCACGTCAACGGCGCCGACCACGGCCGTGAGCACGCGTGCCACCAGGCTCTCGTCGCGCAGCATCGCCGATCCCGCCACCTGCTTGCAGACCTTCTTGACCGGACAGCCCATGTTGATATCGACAAAATCCGCGCCGTGCCCGACGGCCCAGCGGGCCGCGTCGACGACGAAATGTGGCTCCGCGCCGGCGATCTGGATCGATACCGGCCTCTCGCCGGGATCGAGTTCTGCCATGCGCTCGGTGCGCTCGCGGCCCTGCTCAACGGCCCTGGAGGCGATCATTTCGGTGACCGTCAGACCGATGCCGAAACGCTTGCAGACCCGCCGGAACGGCAGATCGGTAATGCCGGCCATCGGTGCCAGCACCAGCGGCACGTCGATGCGATATGCTCCGAGTGTAAAGCCCGGCAACAGTGCCTGCGGGGCGGGGGATGTTTGCTGTGTCATCATTCTTCCTGCCTAAAAAATGTGCAATTCTAGCCGCATCGACGAAATACGCCAGCGCTTGCCGATGCAGCAGCCTGTTGTCAGTCTGCCCGCATGCCCTCCTCCCCGGAAACCGCCGCCATCCACTGGCCGAGAACCCGCTTTATCCAGTCGGTCAGCGACGCCCGGCAGTTCCCGGCCATCGACCTGCCGCATATCGCCGTGGCCGGCCATTCCAATGTCGGCAAGTCATCGCTGCTCAATGCGCTGTTCGGAAGCAAGGGGCTGGTCAAAACGTCCAAGAACCCCGGCTGCACGCGCCTGCTCAATCTGTTTGAGGTCGACGGACGCATGCTGCTCGTCGATCTTCCCGGCTACGGATTCGCGCGGGCGCCGAAGTCCGAACAACAGCGCTGGCGGAGACTGATCGAAGGCTATCTGGCCGGATCGCAGGCCCTGAAGCTGGTGCTGGTGCTGCTGGATATCCGTCACGGCCCCAAGGACAGCGATCTGCAGCTGATCTCCTGGCTGAACCATGAAGGCATCCGCTGGCTGCCGGTCGCGACCAAGGCCGACAAACTGTCCGGCAATGCCCGCAGCAAGCGCCTGAAGGAAATGACCGACGCGATGGGCGGCATACTTGCACCGCTACCGACCTCCGCCTTTGATGGCCGAGGCATCGACAGGCTGCGCCAGGCCATCGCCGTCGAAATGGCCGGCTAGCGGCGCATTTCCTCCACCACCTCCTGCGCCGTCGCGCGCAACAGGCAGCGCCCCTCAAGCGCGACGACCGGAGCATGGGCGCACAGGCTCCGGCAATTTACGGCCTCGGAGTCCCGCAGCGCCTGCATCAACGCCCTGCCGCCGTAATCGCCGCAGCGCGGTCCCAGACATACGCCGATATATGGTTGCTTTTCCATCGCCGGCAAGACTAGCAGATTCATCCTGCTTGAACCCGCTCCCGTTGCTCCGCATAGTTGCCGGACTCTTTCCATCGCGAGGCATCCCATGACACGCATCCCGGCAGCATCCGAACAGGCGGCAATGGCCCTGACTCTGGTCAGCAACCTGCAGCAGCGCTTTGTACAGGGGCTGGAGGCGCTGGCCGACACCCGTCAGACGCCGCAACCCTTCCGCGCCGTGGAATGGCTGCGCGACAAAGGCCGGCACGGCGGCGGCATCCGCTTCGAAACGGCCGGCGGACCGTTCATCGGCCGCGGCTCGGTCAATGTATCGCAGGTGCATTACGACGACGATACGAGCAAGCGGCTCGGCTCGGCGACGGCCGTTTCGACGATTATCCATCCCTGCCATCCGATGGCCCCTTCCGTGCATATCCATATCAGCCGGACGGAGATGAAGGACGGCTCCGGCTACTGGCGCATGATGGCCGACCTGAACCCGTCCAACCCCGTGGCCAAAGACACCGCCGCCTTTCTGGCCGCGCTGGAACAGGCCGCTCCCGCCCGGTTCGATGAGGCACGGCGGCAGGGCGACCGCTATTTCGACATTCCGGCCCTCGGCAGACGGCGCGGCGTGGCGCATTTCTATCTGGAACATTACCGCACGGATGATGCCCGTGCCGATCAGGAGCTGGCCCGGCAGGTCGGCGAGGCG
>JAJRVH010000134.1 GCA_021545625.1 Zetaproteobacteria bacterium | reverse complement strand
CGAGCGCAGGATGTAATCGTGGATTTCGGCCCGCACCCACCAGGAGGCATAGGTCATCAGGCGGAAGCCCCGGTCGGGGTCAAAGCGCTGGATGGCCTTCATCAGGCCGATCGTTCCTTCCTGAATCAGGTCCATTTCCGGCAGTCCGAAGTGGCGATATTCGCGGACAATGGCCGCGACGGCATGCAGATTGCCCATGACCAGACGCTGGGCCGCGTGCAGATCCTTTTTCTCGGCCCACAGCCGGGTCAGTTCGATTTCCTCCTCGCGCGTGATCTTCGGGATGCTGCGCAGCTCCCGGTACCACAGATCGAGCGGGGAAAGTTCCCCGCCCCCCCGGTAGCGCGTCAGCTGGGTCCGGGGCGCGGGCGTCGTGGTCTGGTTGTGATCGGACATCATTCAAACGTAGGGCTTTGCCGTGGCAAAAACAAGGGGCGTTCTCCGGGTTTTGTCCGGCACCTCAGGGATTCCGGCTGACCACCGGAATGTCGATCTTGCGCCGGCTGATGATGCTCAGCTTCTGCGCCACGCGTCCGGCCATCTGTTGATAGGCTCTGGCCTGTTCCGAATCGGGATGGGCGGCGACAATCGGCGTGCCGTTGTCCGAATCCAGACGGATCCGGATATCGAGCGGAATATGGGCCAGTACCTCGACATCCTGCTCTTTGGCCAGCCTGTCCGCGCCACCCTCGGAGAATACATGCGACGCTTCGCCGCAGTGGGGGCAGATGAAGACGCTCATGTTCTCGACGATGCCCAGCGTCGGCACGTGCACCTTGTTGAACATCGCAATGCCCTTGCGCGCATCGAGCAGCGCGATGTCCTGCGGCGTGGTGACGACGACGGCGGCCGTGATCGGCACCTGCTGCGCCAGCGTCAGATGGATATCGCCGGTTCCCGGCGGCATGTCGACGACCAGATAGTCGAGTTCCCCCCAGGCCACTTCGGTCAGCAACTGCATGACGGCGCCGGAAACCATCGGCCCGCGCCAGATCATGGCCTGATCCTCGCCGACCATATAGCCGATCGATATCGTGCGTACGCCGTAGTTTTCCAGCGGGATGATCGTCTTGCCCTCGACCTTCGGCTGTCGCCCGGCCAGGTTCATCATGCGCGGGATCGACGGGCCGTAGATATCGGCGTCGAGCAGGCCGACCCGCGCGCCGCTCCGGGCCAGCGCCACGGCCAGGTTGACCGCGGTCGTGGACTTGCCGACGCCGCCCTTGCCGGAGGTGACGGCGATGATGTTCGCCACGCCCGGAACCTTTTGCGCGACTTTCGGCTGGGCCTGTACCTTCGATGTGATGTGGATGCTGACCCTGTCAATGCCGGGCAATGCCGAAACCGTCTCGCTGGCCTGGCGGCGAAATTCCTCCTTGACCGGGCAGGCGGGGGTGGTCAGCTCGATCGTGAAGCTGGCATGGCCGTCGTCGATGCGGATATCCCTGACGAAGCCCAGCGATACGATGTCCTTGCGGAAATCGGGATCGATGATCGTCGAAAGTGCCTTGAGAATGTCTTGTTCGGTCGCCATGCCTGCCTCCGTTTCGATCCGGCATCGTGTGAATCCCGACCAAAACTGTCAAGTATTCGTTGCGGTGACGTCCATCCGTAAATCCACAGCTGAAAATGTGGACTCTATCGGTATACGGGGGCGCGAAATATCCTTATAATCCGCCGCCATGAGCGAAATCGCACTGATCCTGCTGTCCGCGGTGCTGGTCAACAACTATGTGCTGACCAAGTTTCTCGGCATCTGTCCGTTTCTCGGCACCTCGGGCAAGGTCGAAACGGCCATCGGCATGTCGTTTGCGGTGATGTTCGTGATGACGCTGGCCTCGACCGCTTCCTGGCTGGTGCAGCAGTATGTGCTGATTCCGCTGGATCTTCTTTATCTGCAGACGATTTTCTTTATCCTGATCATCGCCTCGCTGGTACAGTTCATCGAGCTGATGATTCACAAGACGAGCCCGGTGCTTTATCAGGCGCTGGGCATCTTCCTGCCGCTGATCACGACCAATTGCGCGGTGCTGGGCGTTGCCATCCTGAATGTGCAGCAGGATCAGACCTTTTTGACGTCGGCCCTGTACGGGTTCGGCGCGGCGGTCGGCTTCGCGCTGGTGCTGGTGCTGTTTGCCGGCCTGCGCGAACGCCTGGACGGGGCGCCGGTGCCGGCCCTGTTCAGGGGATCGCCGCTGGCGCTGATCACGGCCGGCATGATGTCGCTGGCCTTCATGGGCTTTTCCGGCCTGGTCAAGATCTAGCGACTGTATTGACGATGAGCCATTTATTCGCCGCATTACTCAGCCTGGGCGCGTTCGCACTGTTTGCGGGCATCGTGCTGGCGCTGGCGCAGAAGTTTTTCCATATCGAGGGCGACCCGATGGTGGACAAGATCGATGCGCTGCTGCCGCAGACGCAGTGCGGGCAATGCGGCTATCCGGGCTGCAAGCCCTATGCCGAGGCCGTGGCCAGGGGCGAGGTGGATGTGAACCATTGCGTGCCGGGCGGCGAGCGGGTGATGCTGCAGATTGCCGATCTGATGGGGGTCGAGCCCAAGGCTGTCGAGGAAGAGGCGGCCGCGCCGATGTTGGCCTTTATTCGCGAGGATGAGTGTATCGGCTGTACGTTGTGTATCAAGGCCTGCCCGGTCGATG
>JAJRVH010000133.1 GCA_021545625.1 Zetaproteobacteria bacterium | reverse complement strand
CCAGCGTCACGGGCTGGACGGACGGCAGATGTCCGCCACGCAACTGAAAATGCCAGTCCAGCACCGTACCTTCCAGATGCCTGAGAAACGGCGGGCTCCACAGCAGGAACGTCATGGCGATCAGCATGACGGCCAGCGATATATGCAGATCCTTCAGCATCAGGCCGGCAAAAAACTCAGGCAGGCGAAACGATCGCCGGAAGCAACAGATACGCAAAGCACAAGCGAGGAAGAGCGGCCGGAGGTGTAACGGAATTCATCGCTACAGTTTAACGATTGTCACAGGCAGGCAAAAGAATTTCGCCGGGACACAGGATCAAGAACGATCGACCTCTTTCAGAGTATCGATCAGGCATTGCCTGTAAATCCTCAGATGCCCTTCCTTCTTCTCCAGACAGCCGCTCCGGGCAAGCTGTTGCAGACTGCGGGTAATCCGCTCGCGCGTGCAGTTCAGCATGCGCGCCAGCATGGCATGCGTGGGAAGGCGCACATCGATCCATGCCACCGCCGCGTCACGCCACTGGGGAAGGTCGAGCAGATAAACCCCCAGGCGCTGCAGCACCTTGCCCTGTCCGAGCCTGCGTACCGCCTGATGCGACAGCAACAGCCTCCTGTGCAACAGGACGTTCAGCCTGCGATGAAACTCCGGCCGGCAGCTGACCGCCCGCCAGACGAACTCGTCAATCTTCAGTAAACGACAAGCCATCAGCGCCTCGACCACTGTCAGCGATGCTTCCTGCGCCATGAAGCCCACCTCGCCGATCAGGGTACCCGAAGAGAGAACATACAAAGGCGTATGACGGCCACCCATCCCCTGTATTGCAACCTGCATCTCGCCGCTGATCAGCAAAAAGGCGCGAATCTCCGGCGCCTCCCTCGCCGGATACAGCACGGCACCCTGTTTTAACTCGACGACCTCCGCTTCCGGAAAGTCCGCCACGGTAAATATGTCACTTCCGGTATCCTGGGGATGCACATGCCACCTCCTGTCGAAACGCATGCATCCTGAAGTTCCGCCCATTTCTCGGCGGTGATGAAATTCACCGCCGAGACAGCCCCAGCATCGCCATCAGCAACAGCGGCACGAGCAGGGCGGGAAAACCCTCCGCAGACATGCTGATCAGGCAACCGCCACCTCCTCCGGCCGCCGGTGCCGCTTCCGGTACCGCTTCCGGTGGCGAAGACGCAGACAGCGGCGCGGTCAGCATACCGGGATCGACAATCTCGCCATTGATGACTCTGTCTTCGTCGCCAGCGCCGCCATCAGTCAGCACGATATGCAGGCCATGACCATCAACCCGTACCGGTAATCCGGCATCCTGCCAGTAGCCGGCCGCATTCCATTTCATCCATCTGGCATCCTGCGGCAGCGCATGCGGAGTCAGCAGACGCACCTGCGCCTGTCCTCCGGGCTGCAGACCGGTCACCCTGAAAGACAACATGCCGGAAAGCTTGCGTTGCCGAACCGGATCACTCACCTGGGCGCTGGCGACATCCAGCGACTGCACGGTGGACAGCGTCCCCGCTGTTTCCAGAACCAATCCGTAACGACCTTCGTTCTGGGACCAGGTCGCCACCTTCGCGGAATAGGCATCGTCGATACCGTCGCCGTCCATGTCAAAACCCGCCTCGTCGCGATCGGGGATACCGTCGCCATCGCTGTCCGGAGAAGGATCAGCGGCATCGCCGAAACTGTACTGATAGACTTCATCGTTGCCGGGAGCGTTCACGCGCGTCCAGGCCAGGTGCACGGCATGGCTGAGGCCGCGTCCGATATGAACGTCATAATTCAGATGAAACGGATCCAGGGACACGTTCATCGCCTGTCCCCACAGGCCACCGGCGCTGCGTTCGGCAAGATAGATTTCCATATCAATGCCGACTTTTTGCTGCCAGGCCACCTCCCAGCGACCGTCAGGCTGCACGGTCACCGCCGGGGAATAAACCATGTCGCCGGCATCGGGAAGCAGGGTCAGCGAACTGCCGGATCCGCTCAATGCATCGATTCGCTTGACCCATATCTGGCTATGGGGACGGGAAGACCAGCCGGTGAAGGCCAGCACGAAACTGTCTGCCGGCAGGGCGGCTGCGGCAAGCAATATGGCCGATTCCTGGCTCGCCGGAGCAAGCAGGCCGGCCACCACCTCGACAGGGGCGCTCCATGTCATGCCCGCATCTGGACTGTTAGAGATCATGACATGCCAGTCGGCCACACCGCCGCTGTCACCCAGTCGCTCGCTCCAGACCGCTGTCCACATACCGCTTGCATGGCGGATCAGGCGCGCATCCCCGACCATGCCCGATGCAAGCAATGCCGGCTGCTGCCAGCTTCCCCCGGCATGTCTGACAATGTAAAGCGGCCCTTCAACCAGCTTGCCGGTGGACGCATCGCTGGCGAGGATCATCACATTGCCTGCGTCCTCAGCCGCATCGAATAGCCAGCTGCGAGCCAACGGCCATGCCGACGACGACTGTGCCACCCAGTTCCCCGACACCATGCGATGGACGACAGGCTCCGCATAACGACTCCAGGTCAGAACCATACCGGCCGCCAGCATGCGGGCCTGTTCGGCCGGCCCCTGCAACGGCGAAGCGCTCCAGTGAGCGCCGGCGTCCGAACTGGACCAGACCGTGGCTCCGCCTGCATCCACCTTGGCCACCAACAAATGCCCGGCGACGGTTTCCAGCGGTGAACGGTCGCCTCCGTAATGCATCGTCTGGGCCATGACATGGGAACCTGGCAGAGCGCCCTGTTGCCAGGCCCGCGCCGGCGCCGGCAAAAGTACGGCCAGCGCAACAATGAAAAAGGCAAACGACATAAAACGGCGATTCAACATATTGCAACTCCTGACCCGATGACTTGCAGGGTCAGGTACATCTATCGGACACGGATATGCGGACTTTACGCACTGCCTCGGGGTGACAGTTATCAACGGCATCGAAAAAAGAACGCGTCATGATCGGCATATGAAAACGCAGACCCTGATCATGATTGTCGACGACGACACCCTGGTCGGACGCAGCATCGACGATGTTCTGCGCTCACACGGCTATCGCACGCAACTGTTCAGGGAACTACAACGGGCGCTTTGCGGATTGCCCAGTGGATTAATCATAATCTCAAGCTGGCGCAGACACTGAAATTCATAGCGACGGGGAAACAGCCTCATCAACAGGCCCGGCTTCAGCGTCTCGTCGGCAACCGCCGAATCAATGCGATACCCAAGCCAGATAGATCCCTGATCAAGCAGACTGGCGAACATATCCCCGGCCTCCACCATCTCCCCGCCTTGCGGGAAAGGCACCACTTCCAGCGATAATGGCACACCCGTGCCGGCATCGTTGCTCATCAGGCTATCCAGCAGATAGCGCAGTGATCGATGCATGCCATACACGGATGACGAGGTCGAAGCATGCATCAGATAGGATGTGTGTGCGGCATATGTTCCGTAAAACTCCATCGGCACCACAACATTGACATCCATCTCCAGCGGAAAACGCTCCAGTTCCTTCTGCAGCATCCGCGCCTGATTGCGCGTATCGACAATGGCAAACATCTCGGGCCGGCACGATTCTTCCTCAGCCAGGGTAAAGGTATGCGACAATACGGATGCCACCATTGCATGCGGCTTTTCCACGACATGAGCCGGCCGGGAAACAATGAGCTTATCCGTACCGCGAACATGTTCCCGCAACGCTTCCATATCCGAAAAGTCCCATCTCCTGATATCAATCTTCATACGTTCGTGGGCGCCGTCCATCTCACCGATACGACGCAACACATAATCCGTGATATCGGCATGTTCTTCCCTGTCCATGTCATCAAGAAGGGTTAAATCGACACTCTGATAAGAGTCCAGCAGACGTTTAAGAACCAGTGGGAGCGCACCGACCCAGCCAATCACTAGCAGTCTGACATGCTGTTGCACAAGCTTCGGACACACCAAGCTCCGGACTTCAGAAACATGCCTGGCGGGCACCTTTTGCCGCAGGGAAAACTCGAACTCCCCGAACAGGGTGGGGCTATCCATCGCCACTCCAAGGATGGCAAACACCTCCACCTCGCCAGAGAGTGAAATCAATGGGTGAACCCGCAAGTCAGTACCCGCAATCGCTACCAGAATCACACCACGCGCAAAACAACGCTGCATCATTTCACGTACTTCAAGCATATGCGTACCATCCGAGAAACACCATTCGCCAGCTCGGCAAACAATTTTTCCACTCCATTCCACAACAAGCATTGCTGATTCATCTTCGCGCTCGGGTATCATCAGGCGAGAAAGAACCTGATCGACATCCTGATACACCAGCACATTGCGAATCAGATTGGCGCGCATATCCGGCTCGCTGATCAACACCGTCGGCTTGTCATAATAATTCACCTTATCCCAGCCAATCTGCAACATATGACGATAAGATTTGAGGCGCGGCTGAACCATGCCCATCACGGTATAAGACACTGGAATTTCGGGGTTCATCTGACGAATCGCCATCAGGGAAAACATATTCTGGGACAATTCTTCAGCCGGACTCAGGGAATCCCCGGCACACACCAGCACCTGACGGGCAGAACCAAGATTGATCCGTTGCATCGACTCGACATCCTCGGTATCCCCCCAGCGAAAAGTGACCCAACTTGCCAGCTCCGGAGGCCGTTCGGCCGTTTCACCAAGGAATACCAGTTTCAGACGCGTAAAATTACGCTCTGACAACAATTTCAACTTCTCAATAATAAATGGCGCTGCCCTGTTCCAGCCAATGATGACCAGATGGTTAGCCATCATCAGCTTCTCATTACGCAGTTTGGCCATCAGTCCGGAAATAATGCTGGACCCGATACCAATAAAGAATGCAAGGATAAACATGCCCAGTACCACCCCGATTACTGAGAACAACGCCAGATAGTCATTTCCCAGCGGGTCACTTGAGAGGTTACCAGCCGCCATCAGAGTCCGGAAAGCAAACCATATCTGCACAAACAGACTGTCATCAGTCGGCGAAATCATGCCATCCTGTGAAAAATCAAAGCCAGGCATGATGAAATGACCTACCACGCCACCACCAATGGACAACATAGCCAGCAGCAGAATTACCAGAACAATTTCCTGGGAAAAATCCCCCTCCCGGAACACCTTGCCAAGGCTGCGCAGGATCACCATCCATGGCCTGAACAGACGCACCAATCGGATAGCCCTGAGGGCATTGCCATAGGGGATGCCGGACATGCCAGGAATCATGACAATCGTCGCAACCACATCAATCCACCAACCCCCCCCACTCCACCAGACGTTCGCGCCGGTTTGCAAAACTCATGTTGCGTAACAGCACCAAACGGATCAGAACCTCAACCGAAAAGTAGAGGATAATCGCCCACAACAACACATCGGACACGAAAAAGGAAAGCATCACAACCAGTGAAACGAACATACCATAGCCGGGTGAAAACATCAGACTCTGCATGTCGATATAGCGAAACAATCGCAGGGCGCGCAGCAGATATAATGCACGGAGAAAACGTGCGGCAACCCCCTCTTCGCTCAGCATCATATCCACATCACATGCGGTCGCCAGAAGGGACAACAGGGCAAGCAGGTCAAAAAACAAGAACATGCTGTCCAGCTTGCGGTTCAGCGAGGATTTGTACGGATTCGTTTTGCGCTTGTAACGTATCAGAGCGGCACGCAACAGCAACTCTCCGCCAAACAATACACTGAGCACAATTGCTATGGCCTGATTTTCGCTGAACGACAGAAAAATCAAAAACAGCATCAGTATGCCGTAGCGGTGATGCGACATCACCCATTCAGTATAGTAATAGAAGCTGGCTCTCCCGTTCATATCCACCTCTGACAAGAATGTGAGTGCATGCCAGCAAACCAGAGGCCAATCTGCGCTCCCTGTCTCCGGGGAAAAGAAGCCGGACAGACTGAATGCCAGCCTGTTCAGACGCAGGCTTTTGCATAGCCGCTTGCATGGTCTACCATATGGTGACATCGTGAGGGACTTTCTATGAACGTACAGGAACGTCGACGGCATCCGCGCCATACCAGCAGCACGCCCCTGCATATCGCCACGCGCCATGCCGACGGCAACGAATGCATTCTGAAATGTCCCTGCCGGGACATCTCCAGCGGCGGCCTGAGTTTTTTCTGCCCGACCGCATCGACCTTTGAAATCGGACAGCGCATCCAGATCTCCGTCTGCAACAGAGGAAAAACCGAGCACCTGGGCAAGGCCACCATCGTCTGGGTCCAGGATGGCGATAACGGGCCAGGCTGGGTCGGCATCATGCTCGACACGTTATTGAACGAGGAACAGCTGCAAAAGTTGCTGCAACCCCCGGCAGGCAGGCCCTAGCTATCTGCGTCCGTCATATCCAGCCATTCGAGAAGCCGAACCTCGTCGGCGATTTCAATGCCGAGCTCGCGCGCCTTCGTCAGCTTGGAGCCTGCCTTTTCGCCGGCAATGACCAGATCCGTTTTGGCCGACACTGATCCGGCCGGTCTGGCCCCCAGTTCCCGCAGGCGCTCCTGAGCCAGGCGGCGCTTGATATGAGCAAAGCTGCCGGTCAGCACGACCGTCTTGCCGCTCAGCGGGTGATCACCGGTCGCAATCTCCGCCTGCTGCGGCCGGACGCCGGCCTGTCGCAGGCGTTCCAGCACCTCCAGATTGTGATCCTCGGCAAAAAAGCGGCGAATACTGGCCGCCACCTCCGGCCCGAT
>JAJRVH010000132.1 GCA_021545625.1 Zetaproteobacteria bacterium | reverse complement strand
CCAGCGCCTCGCCGTCGGCGGACTCGATGACGGGATTGACCATGTACAGCAGACCATGATTCCTGCACGGACGACGGCTTTGCCGACAATCCACGACGATCATCCGCTGCAACAGGCCGATCTGGGGCGCTGCAATGCCGACTCCGCCGGGACCGGCCCGCATCACGGCCTCCAGATGCTCCAGCCGATCGGCCAGCGCATCATCGAATGCGGACACCGGCTCGCTGAGCTGACGCAGCCGCTCATCCGGATGCGTAAGAATGGAATCCATCGGTTCGGATATGGGAATGCTTACAAAAGGGCGTCATCAAGTTCGTGCACATCGATGTCCACGGCCATCTTTTCCGCCACCGACTGCATCGCGGGCCTGACGGCATCGCCCTGTCCTCCCGCATGAACCTCCAGGGCCATCATATAGATATCGCCCTGATCCGAGGCACGCGTACGGGTGGAAAGATCGACAATCGTCACGCCAAGCTCTGCCAGCGCGTCGGTTACCGCGTGCACAATGCCGACCCGGTCGGCGCCATGCACGGTGATCACATAATCCGGCTCCTGCACCTCGACGGCCATTTCCTCGTCCGAGATGAGCTGCGACTGTACCGTCAGGCGCGTGCGCTGTTCCAGCCCGGCCAGCGCCGCTTTCAGCTCGGCCAGAGTCGCCTCTTCCGGCAGGCAGACGATCATCATCATCGTGAAGCGGCCGCGCAGGGCCGTCATCGAGGAATCCTCGATATTGGCCTTCAGATGCAGCATCGCTTCGGCCACGTCCCGCACGATACCGGGCCGGTCATGACCTGAAATGGATAATAACACGCTGGACATCGCCACCTCCGCAAGAATCGCTCAGCCCCAGCCTAGCTTCATGCGACGAAATAGAAAACCGTCGGAAGTGGCAGAACATGCCGCCGGACCGGCAGTATTTTCCGGCCCGACGGTGCGACGGACAGGACATGCCCTCTGATGCCTGCCCATACAGCTGGCATAAAACCTGCTCACTGCCAGAGCAGGCAACCGCCTCCAAGGAGCATCCACTATGAACATCTCTTCCGTTTCCATGCCATCGCATCAGCATGCCCGCCTTCAGAAGATGCAACATACGCTGACAACGAAATTCCATCTTGAACAGCCGCTTCAGGCGCCCGACCGGAACATCCCCGGCCAGATCAAGGCCCGAGCCGACGCGGCCATCCGCCAGGGCCATGGCGGTCCCGTTTTGGATCGGGCACTGGATTATGTGGCCCGGCGCCTCGAACTGATTATCCCACTGCAGAATCAGCCGGTATCGACAGAAACAGCATCGAGAGTATACACGCAGAACAGCATCGCCTGATCACGGGCGCTACGGGTACACATCCGGGCCGAGAAGGATGGCAAGCCAACGGCTCCGCTCGTTGGCCTCGAGCGCCAGCTTGACAATCATCGTCAGCGGCACCGATAACAGCATGCCGACCGGCCCGAGCACCCAACCCCAGAAGACCAGGGACAGAAACACGACCAGCGTGGAAAGGCCCACGCCGCGCCCCATGAAGCGCGGCTCAATGACATTGCCCATGACGATGTTGACGGCCAGATAGCCGAGCGCCGCGCCGAGTGCCGCGCCGGGGCCAAGCTGAACCAGCGCCAGCAGCACGGCCGGCACGGCCGCAATGATCGACCCGATATTGGGGACAAAATTGAACAGGAATGCAATCAGCCCCCACAGCAACGGATAGTCGATGCCGAGCAGGGCCAGCCACCCCGCGATCACGATGCCGGTGACAAGGCTGACCCAGCCCTTGATGGCCAGATAGGAATTGACGCTGGCAACGAAACGGCCGAAATGCTCGGTGGACGGCGCCTGATTCCCCATCGCGGCCCATTTATGGGGCAGCGCGGCCGCCTCCATCAGCAGGAAGATGACCGTCAGCACGATCAGGAAGGTATTGGCCAGCGCGTTGCCCAGACCGGATACCAGCTTGCCGACCAGTCCCATGGCCGCCGACGGATCAAAGTTTTCCAGCACGGCCTGCGAAGAGAGCGAAATGCCGAAACCGGACAGCCAGCCGATCAGATCGCCGCTCATCGCCTTCAGCCGTGCCTGATAAACAGGCAGATTGCTGGAAAAGTCGGCCACCGATGCGCCGACAAAGGTGCCGAGCAGCAGGATCACGAGCACCAGCGACAGCGCGATCAGCATCACGGCCGCAGCAACAGGCAGGCGGTGACGGGTCAGCCATTGCAGCGGCGGCAGGCAGATGATGGCCACGAAGGCGGCCAGCAGGAACGGAATCAGCAGCGAAGCCGCCGCCTGCATGCCCGCCACGATGACCACGAAACACGCCGTACCGATCAGAAAGCCGGCATGCCGTCCGTGTTCGTTCATTCGTACGCCTTCAGGCGCGGATCTTCCAGATCGAACTCGGTTTCGCCGCAGGCAAACATCAGCTCCAGATACGGCAGACAGCCTTCGCATTCGCAACCACAATCGGTGGCCTGCTGAGCAGCCTCAAGGCTTCCGTAAGCCTTGAGTTGCTCGAATGTTTTACCCACGCATTCGCAGCGATTGACTCTGGCTTCGTCGGTCATACTTCCTCCCGCCGTCGTTTTCTGCGCGGATACTGACCGATCTCACCGACAAACGGCAAGACCAGCATCCATCCCAGCCGCCAGGTCGGCGCCTGCTGAAACTGCATCAGGCCGATGCACATGTCCGCATGGCCCGCAGCCGGCCGGGCCCTGTAGGTACCAAACAGCCTGTCCCAGATACTGAGATTAAAGCCGAAATTACTGTTAGTTTCCCGAACCTCGACCGAATGGTGTACCCGGTGCATATCCGGCGTCACCACCAGCAGGCGCAACAACCGGTCAAGCGGCAACGGCAGCCGCACATTGGCATGATTGAACATGGCCATGCCGTTGAGCACGATTTCGAAGATAATCACCGCCATCAGCGGTGCCCCCAGCAGCGCTACGAGCCCCATCTTGATCAGCATGGACAGCAGGATTTCCAGCGGATGGAAACGCAGGCCCGAACTGACGTCGAGATCGCGGTCGGCATGGTGCACCATATGCAGTCGCCAAAGCACGGGCACGGCATGGAACATGACATGCTGGAGATAGATTGCCAGATCCAGCAATACGACGGCCATCACGATCGTCACGGCATCGGGAAGCTGCCATACATGCAGCAGTCCGAAGCCGTGATCCGCCGCCCAGACGGAAGCCCCGACCGCGCCGGCCGGCAACAGCAGCCGCACCAACAACGTATCCAGCGCCACCAGCGACAGGTTGCCCAGCCAGCGCCCGGTTCGGGGCAGCGTCAGCGGACGACGGCATGCGAGCAGCTCCCATACCGCCATCGCGGATATGACAACGATAAAAACGACGCTGCGCAGGCTATCGACATCCATATCCGGCAAGGTAATGCTTCACGAGCCGGATTGCACCCGCCCGATGACGAGCGCATGCCGGCCGGCGCATCAGCGCCGGCCTACGCGTCCGTCTTGCCGCATGCAGATGTTCCGCAGGTGCTCATGCCCACGACCCGATACAGCGGACAGAAACGAATGATCGCGGTCAGTAAAAACACTGCACCCGCAGCCATGGCAACGTAGTTCCACGGCGAGGCAAGCCCGCCCGTGATCCCGAACGCCAGCAATGCTGCGCCTCCCAGTGCACGAATGATGCGATCTATGGTTCCAACGTTTGCTTTCATGGCAACCTCCTCTTTCGGGGCATGCTGGCCGAAACGGCCATTCGCTTCAGTGATAAAGTCACACTTGTTCGCTGGCCAGCCGCCTCAGAAATGCAAGGTCGAGCAAACGGATGCAGCCCCGTTTCAGGCTTAGCCGCTTGCGCCTCTCGAGATCCTTGAGAATGCGACTGACCACCTCGCGCGCCGTGCCAAGCTCGGCGGCCAGCTGCTGGTGCGTCAATGCCAGCGCATGGCTGCCGTCATCAAGCTCCAGCAGGCGCCGTACCAGGCGCACATCCATGCGCGCAAAGGCCACATCCTCGATCAGGGCCATCAGATCAGCAATCCGCTCGCTGATCATACCCAGCACGAAACGCCGAAACGGCGCATGTGCAAGCAGGGCGTCGAAGTCGGCGGCAGGCATCATCGCCAGCAATGTTTCGTCCTCGGCGATACCCTCGGCCGGATAGGCCCGGCCGCCCAGCAGGCAGGACGTGGTCAGCATACATGTCTGCCCGTCCTCGACCCGATAGAGTACAATTTTATGCCCGTCCGGATCCATCTTCTGCACCCGCACGCTTCCCTGCACGACAAACACATAGCCCCGGCACACGTCACCGTCGCGGAACAGTACCGTGCCGGCCGGCACGCTTACTGCCTTCAGCGCAGCAAGCCTTGCGCGGATCTCGCCGGGCATCGCTGCCAGCCTGGGAAATGCCCGCAACCAGGCTGTCTCTTCCCGATCGTTCACCGGATCTCCCGCAACGGATATTTGATATGCGTCAGACTGCGCCGGAAACGGCGCCAGTCCCACTGTCTGCCGGGATCCCATTTGCGACCGGGGGCCACATGCTGGTGCCCGACAATACGCTCGCCGGAAATGGCCGGGAAACGCCGCATCAGCGTGCTGCACAGCCGGGCGCACTGCCGGTACTGGATGCGGGTAAAAGGCTGCTCCTCATCGCCGATGATCTCGATGCCAATGGCATAGTCGTTGCAGTTCTCCCGTCCCTGCCAGCAGGAGGCGCCGGCATGCCAGGCGCGCTTCCGGCAGGCTACGAACTGCGTGACACAACCCTGCCTGTCGATCAGAAAATGGGCTGATACGCGCATATCTGCCAGATCTGAAAATGACGGATGCAGCGATACATCCAGTGTACCGGCAAAAAGCGCCTCGATATGCCGACTGCCGAACTCGCCGGCAGGCAGGCTGATCGCATGCAGAACGATCAGGTCGATCTCCGTTCCTTCAGGACGGTCATTGAAATGCGGTGACGGCAGCCAGCGAACGGATTTCATGGCCCCATCATGCATGCCCGGCATCGACTTGTCAGGTGAGCGCCGAAGGTAGAGTCTGCAGCCGAAACCACTCGCCGCGGCTGGAATCTTCCAACGCCTGTCCCTATCCGAAAACGGCACAGGAAAAAACGCGACGACAAAGAGAGGCAAGATGCGGGGAATCGTACTGGCGCTGGGCGGAGGAGGGGCGCGTGGACTGGCGCATATCGGCGTCATCGAGGCATTGCAGGAGGCCGGCATTCCGGTGCGCGGCATTGCCGGCACGAGTATCGGTGCGGAAATCGGTGCCTTTCATGCAGCCGGCGTCGATACCGGAGAAATGAAACGCCTGGCCTTCGGCATGGACTGGATTTCCACGCTGCGGCTGTTCACGCCCGACTTCTCCGAAGGAGCCCTCTCTTCGGGTAAAAACATCCGGGAATTCCTGGCTCCCTACCTTGATAAGAAACTGATCGACGAACAACCGGTCGGCTATGCCGCCGTGGCGGCCGACCTCGACAGCGGCGAACAGGTCGTCATCGACAGCGGCAGCCTGATCGATGCCGTGCGCGCCAGCATGTCCTTCCCCGGCCTGCTGTCGCCGGCCCGGATCGATGGTCGCATCCTCGTGGACGGAGGACTGGTCAATCCTGTGCCCTTTGACGTGGCCAGAAACCTGTTCGGCGGACCGGTACTGGCCGTCGCCGTGCATCCGACGCCAACGCAGGAAGCGGTGGAAGAAAAAAGCAGTCCCGAATGGCAGCAACATCTTCAGGAATTGCTGCAATCCTCGTGGCTGCAGCGCTGGCCCCAGATCGGCGAATGGCTGCAGGGATTCCGCGATCTGCGCAACAAGGGGGAAGTGCTGAAGAACATGGGGCTGAGTTCCGTTCTCAGCCGGTCGCAGATCATCTCGGAGGACATGCTTGTCCAGTTACGCCACAGGCTGATGCCGCCGGACATCACGATCAGACCGGATATTGCCGACATCGGCCTGCTCGAGTTCTATCGCGGCAGGGAGGCCGTGGAAGCCGGCTATCGCGCAACCAGCGAGTCCCTTGATGAAATCGCCCGGCTGCTCGACTGATGTTGCTTTATTTGTCCCGTTATTAGGACCAGAATCCGGCTATGGCACCGAACACATTTTCCAACCTTCCCGGAGAATCGGCGCGGCTGATGCGCCTGGCCACCTATGCATCCACGGCAGTGGCCGGCATGCTGATCGTCGCCAAGCTCATTGCCTGGATGATGACCGGTTCGGTCAGCCTGATGGCCACGCTGCTCGATTCATGTCTGGACGCACTGGCCTCCATCATCAATTTGCTGGCCGTCCGCCATGCGCTGACGCCGGCCGATCATCATCACCGTTTCGGCCACGGCAAGGCCGAGGCGCTGGCCGGTCTTGGGCAGGCCATGTTCATTACCGGATCCGCGGTATTCCTTATACTCGAAGCCGCATCCCGGCTCCTGCATCCGCAACCGGTCGAGGCTCTCGGCGTCGGCATCGGCGTCATGATTCTTTCGATTGTGGCCACCATCGGTCTGATGCTGTTCCAGCAACATGTGATCAGGAAAACCGGCTCGACCGCCATCAAGGCCGATCATCTGCATTACAAGCCAGATCTGCTGGTCAATGGCGCGGTGATCGCGGCGCTGCTGCTGGCCTCCTCGGGGTGGCCGGGCATGGACCCGCTGTTCGCCTTCCTGATTGCCGGCTATATCCTTTACAGCGCCTGGGAGATCGTCCGCGAATCGCTGGATCACCTGATGGACAGGGAGCTTCCGAAACAGGAGCGGGATCGCATCAAAGCCATCGTGCTCGAGCACCCCGAAGCGCGCGGCATGCACGACCTGCGCACCCGCCGCTCCGGCACCACGGCCTTTATCCAGCTGCACCTGGAGCTCGACGATGAACTCGATCTGATGCGGGCCCATGCAATCTCCGACGAAATCGAGGCGGCCATCCTGCGGGAATTCGTCGATGCCGAGGTCATCATCCACGAAGACCCGGCCAGCCTGGTCGAACCAAAGCCGGTCTATGCGCGCGGAGATGGTTGATATTCCGAAAGGGCTACTCCTGGCCGGAATGCTGGCGTTCCAGCCTCTGGCAGCCTTGGCCGACACCGAAGTCACCGCAGTGGATTACCTGCCGCTGAACGAAGCCGAAAGCCTCGTGCGTGGCCAGCTGTCCCCACAGGGCTCCGTGGCCGCCATGCCGTCAAGACGCCTGCTCATCATTGATGACGACCAGCCTCATATCCGCAAGGCTCTGGCGCTGCTGAAAAAACTCGACAAGCCGCTGGCGCGCTTCCGGGCCAGCGTGGATATCATCACCGCCGGACATGAACAGATGCGGGAGCTGGGACTGCGCGGACAGGCGGCGCTGAAGGGTGGCTGGGTGCGGGGTTCCCTGGCTTCGACGGCCAGACGCATGGCAGACCGGCGGCATTATCAACTGCTGCTGTCGGCGGGCCAGCCCAGCCATATTGAGGCGGGGCAGGTATACATCCTGCCCGAAACACGCGCCTGGCTGCGGGGCTACGGCATCACATCCTCGGCCACGATGGTGCCGGTCACCGGAGGCTTCGACATCATCGCGCGGCCGGCCGGCAAGGGTATGGTGCATCTGAGCATTCGCCCCTGGCTGGCCCGTCTGCAGCAGAACGGCCTGAGCGGCCGTCATGAGTTACTGCTGGGCCTGGGGTCGGCGGGCAACCCGGCCACACCACCCGCCAGCCCGGCCGACGCGCCGCTTCGGTTAAATGCGCAACCGCAACTTGCGACGCATGGACAGCGTATCGAGGTCACCGGCGCTGCCACCGACATCACCGTGCCGGTGAATCAGGAAATCGTCCTTGCCGCAACTGGCGGCGAGGCGCGGGAAATGGGCCGCGCCCTGCTGGCCGGGCGCTCCCGCACGGGCCGGCAGAACCTGTGGATCAGGCTGCGCCTGCAGCCCTTCTGATCGGTCAGCGTTTCAGGCGATACCACTGCGCCTTGCGCGCCTTCCAGAAGGCCCTGTACTCCTCCTCGGTCACCTCGCCGTCGCCATTGCTGTCCATGGACCTGAACCGATCCTCGGCGCGCTGGTTGACCATGGCCATGTATTCCTCGAACGAAACGCCCTCGCTGGCATCGGCGTCCAGTTCCATAAAACGGCGCACGATCTTGTCGGTCGGAGACAGGAGGCCAGAATGCGCGTCATCCTCCTGTATCTCGCCCTGCGGCATCATTGATGCTTCCGGGGCGGCGTTTTCACTCATCGCGGTGACGGAAAAGGAAAACATGCCCCCGAGCAGGACGGTGAAAACAATCGGACGAAACAACATAGCGCACCTCAACATCAGAACTTTGCGAACCCCGGCCCGGATCGGCCGCCATTCACTTTGCCATCCTAGGGAAGGCGCGGCATCATATCCAGATTCGACATGCGACCCGTCGCAAACCATCCACGAGCGAGGCTGATGTGAAGGCATATCTTGATCTGATGCGCCATGTGCGCGACCACGGCACCCGCAAGGGGGACCGCACAGGCACCGGAACGACATCGATATTCGGCTACCAGATGCGCTTCAATCTGGCCGACGGCTTTCCGCTGGTCACCACCAAGCGGGTGCATCTGAAATCCATCATCCACGAACTGCTCTGGTTTCTCAGGGGCGATACCAACACCGCCTACCTGAAAGAGAACGGGGTCAGCATCTGGGACGAATGGGCTACCGAATCCGGCGATCTCGGCCCGGTATACGGCTATCAGTGGCGCAGCTGGCCGGCTCCGGACGGCAGACATATCGACCAGATCAGCGCCCTGATCGAGCAGATCAGCCGCACGCCCGATTCGCGGCGACTGATCGTCTCGGCCTGGAATGTGGCCGATCTGCCGGATGAATCGATCAGTCCGCAGGCCAATGTCGCGCAGGGACGCATGGCGCTGGCCCCCTGCCATGCCTTCTTCCAGTTCTATGTCGCCGACGGCCGCCTCTCCTGCCAGCTCTATAACTTTTATCTTTCTTTCTAATTACATAAAACTTCATTTTCTCTCCCAGCTTGTTTCCACTAACATCAAATTTAAAATAAACATTCATGTAATCTTCCTCACTTTTGTTACGCACTCTCAATGTT
>JAJRVH010000131.1 GCA_021545625.1 Zetaproteobacteria bacterium | reverse complement strand
TGATTACAGCGACCCCTTCGGGATCGAGCACTTCCTCGATGGCGTGGGCGATCTGCATGGTCAGCTTTTCCTGGACCTGCAGGCGCTTGGCATAGCCTTCGACCACGCGGGCGAGCTTGGACAGTCCGACCACGCGCCCTTTCGGGATGTAGGCGACGTGCGCCTTGCCGACAAAGGGAACCATGTGGTGTTCGCAGTGGCTGTGCACATCGATATCGGAAACGAGCACAACCTCGTCATAACCGGCCACTTCCTCGAATGTTTTGAGCAGGTGGTCGCGCGGATCCTCGCGGTAGCCGGAGAAGTGTTCCTGCATGGCCGACAGGACGCGCGCCGGCGTTTCCCGCAGTCCTTCCCGGTCGGTGTCTTCGCCGATATATTCCAGCAGCCCCTTCACGAGCTGCATGGCCCGGATGTTTTTCGGATCATCGATATCGAAGTCTTCAGTCACGGCATTCTTCCTTTATGGCCTAGTCTGTTACCAGGGATGTTGCCGACAGCTTAGCGGATGACGGGTGTTCAAAACACCTGCAATCAGTCGGGGATTGGGAGTGACGGGATGAAAATTGTTGATTTGTTGCGCCACGGAGAGCTTCAGGGAGGCATGAAGTATCGCGGCCGGACGGATGATCCGCTGACGGTAGCCGGGCGTCGCGGCATGGATGCCGTCTGGCAGCAACTGTCCGGGAAGGTGGATGCGATTGCCTGCTCGCCGCTTGGCCGCTGTCTGGAACCTGCCCGTACATGGGCTGCCGCTGCCGGGCTGCCGCTGTGGGCCGACGAGCGGCTGGCCGAGATGCATTACGGCGACTGGGAGGGGTTGACGGCGGAGCAGATTGAAGATCGATATCCGGGCATGCTGGAAGCCTGGCGCAGGGATCCGACGGGCATGCGCCCGCCGGGCGGAGAGAGCCCGGAGGAGTTGCGTGAACGTCTGGCGGACTGGTGGCGCGATGTCGTGGATGGCGGTGATTTCCGGCATTTGCTGGTGGTATCCCATTCGGGTTGCCAGCGCATGTTGCTGGCGCTGGCGCTGGATGCTCCGGTCGCGGCAACCCGTCGTTTTTCCATGCCCTACGCATGCTGGTCGAGGATTGCGGCCGGGGAAGGGGCGCCCGTGCTGGATTTTCATATGCGACAGGCGGATGCCGGATGCGTCGCGCAACGGGGCTGATGGTGATTTTTCAGATTTGCCAGACTGTGCTATAGTGGGTTCATGCAGACGCCTGCCATGCGCATGTTTTATGCTTCCTGCGATGCCGCTCACAGGGAGTTTTTTTCATCTTTGCTGTACGAATGGCGGGATGCGGGGCATGTCGTGAAATCCCTTTCGGAAGAGGGTGATGCGGTGGGGCTGGCAGTACGGTCGGTAGCATATGGCGACCCGTGCCTGTTTGTTCTTTATGCCGGCCATGCCGATGCTCCGGCACGAATATCTCTGGATATGGATTGTTGGCGCAAGTGGTTCGGATCGGAGGTTCGGGATGGTTTTGTAAAGCGTTTTGAAGCGATGCCCGGGGTGTTGTGTCGTCATCAGGGGGGATGCGTTTCTATTCTGGAGCCGGGCAATCAGTCTGGACCTGTGCAGCAGAAGCTTCGTGCCATGATTATTGATTTCGGCCGGAGCAGTTGTGATTTGCTAGGGGGGTGAATCAGGCGGTGCGGGGCGCGAACATGATGATGGCCATGCCGGCCAGCGCGACGAGTGAGCCGACAACATCCCACGTATCTGGCCGGATGCCGTCCACGCCCCATAGCCACAGGATCGCGACCACGACATAGACGCCGCCATAGGCCGCATAGACGCGGCCGGCTGCAGTCGGATGCAGCGACAACAGCCATGCGAACAATGCCAGACTGATGGCGGCGGGCACGAGCAGCCAGGCGCTTTTCCCCTCCCTGAGCCACAGCCACGGCAGATAGCAGCCGATGATTTCGGCGACGGCCGTGATTATGAACAGTAACAGGGTTTTCAAGCCGGGCTCTCCTTCAGCCACTGATCCACTTCGGGCAGGAGAAGCATCGGCAGCAGGCTGTCGTTGGCGGCCGGCATCGGGTAGCCGGAAAGCCGTTGCCGGAGTGTCCAGACATGCGGAGATTCGCCCCTGATATTCGCCGTTTGCGGGCAGAAACAGGCAAACATCAGGAAATGCAGCGTCATGGCATCGTCGTAGACATGGCTGGCCTTGCCGAGGTGGCGCCAGCGGATGCCCGACAGGCCGGTCTCCTCGTTCAGTTCGCGCACCGCGGCCTGCAGCGGCATTTCGTTGTGCTCAAGCTTGCCGCCGGGAAAGGACCACAGGCCGCCCTGATGCACATCATCGGGGCGCCTGAGCAGCAGCAGCTCGTGTTCGCGGTTGAATGCCGCGACGAGCGCGATGACCTGCTCAGGTGCGGTATTCGGCATTGATGACGATGTAGTCGTGGGTGAGGTCGCCGGTCCAGACGGTGGCTCTGGCGCTACCGAGGCCGAGGTCGATATGCAGCGTGAATTCGTCCCTGGCAAAGACGGCCATGCCGTCCGCATCGCGGTAGTCCGGATGCAGGTTGCCGCCTTCGAGCATCAGCACATCATCGGCCCTGAGCATGAGGCGTTCGCGGTCGATGTTCACGCCGGCATTGCCGATGGCCATCAGGATGCGTCCCCAGTTGGCATCAGACCCGGCGAAGGCCGTCTTGACCAGCGGCGAAACCGCCACGGCGCGTCCGATCTTGCGCGCATCGGCCTCGCCGGACGCGCCCGTGACCTCGATGGTCACGAACTTGGACACGCCCTCGCCGTCGCGCACGATCTGCTGTGCAAGCTCGATGCACAGCCCGGTCAGCGCCTGCTCGAACAGCGCGGTATCGGATAATGGCGCATGGCCGAGTCCGAGTCCGGAGGAGAGCAGGTAGAGCGTGTCGTTGGTCGATGTGTCGCCGTCCACGGAGATGCAGTTGAACGAACGGTTGGCCGCGCGCCTCAGCATGGGCTGCAGTTGCGTCTCGGTCAGCGGCGCGTCGGTGGCGACGAAGGCCAGCATCGTGGCCATGTTCGGGTGAATCATGCCCGATCCCTTGGCAATGCCGGTGATGGTATGGCGCCTGCCGTCGATATCGACGCATGCCGAAGCCCATTTCGCGAAGGTGTCGGTTGTGCGGATGGCATGCGCGGCGCGCTCCCAGCCGTCCGGGCAAAGGCTTTCGGCGGCCTCGTGCATGCCGGCGCGGATGCGTTCGATCGGAAACGGTTCGCCGATCACGCCGGTCGAGGCCGAAAGTGTCTGTTCTTCTTCGCAGCCAGCGGCTTCGGCGCCGAGCCTGACCAGTTGCCGGGCCCAGCTGCGTTCCATTTCGCCGACGCCGGCATTGGCGTTGCCGGCATTGGCGATAATACAGCGCATCCGTCCGGCATGCTCATGCAGCGCGCTTTCGCCCAGATCGACGCAGGCGGCCCGAAAGCGGTTCTGCGTGAAGACGCCGGCGGCGCGGGCATCGACGTCAGCAACGATCAGGCTGAGATCCTGGCGCTTGCCTTTCAGCTCCGGCGACTTGACGCCGCAGGAGGCCGTGCCGACGCGGAAGCCCGGCACCGGCAGCGGCGGACTCAGCTCAGGCGGATGAACGGCCATGGATCTTTCCCTGTTGGCCCTGCATCAGTTGCGCCTGCCGTGGCATTGCTTGTATTTCTTGCCCGAGCCGCAGGGGCAAGGGTCGTTGCGGCCGACCTTCGGCGTTTCGCGCTTGTAGGTGTGCTGCGCTTCGGCGGGTTCCTGCTCGTCGCCGTGGCTGTACACGACCGGCGCCGGCTCCTGCGGCTGTTCGATTTCGACCGGTTGTTCCACCTGGACGCGGTGCAGCGCCAGCATCGTTTCTTCGCGGATCTTGTTCAACATGGTGGCAAACAGCTCGAAGGATTCGCGCTTGTATTCCTGAATCGGCTGTTTCTGCGCATAGCCGCGCAGGCCGACGCTCTGGCGCAGGTGATCCATGGCCAGAAGGTGTTCCTTCCAGTGGTGGTCGAGAATCTGCAGTAGCAGGTATTTCTCAAAGGCGCGCATCTGCTCCGCGCCCGTCAGGGCCTCCTTGGCCGCCATGTGGGCCTTCAGGGCTTCGGTCAGCCGGCGCACCATGTCATCGGCCGTTTCGACAGCGTCTTCGGCAAGCCATGTCTTCGGATCAACCTCGATGCTCAGGCGTTCCCGCAAGGCCTCGGCCAGTCCGTCCAGATCCCATGCCTCGATATGGCCGTCCAGAAACTCGCCGGTGATGCGTTCGGCGAAATCGGCCTGCATGTCCTCGATGACATCGCGCACGTCGTCGGCCTCCAGCAGCTCGCGGCGCTGCGAATAGATCACGTCGCGCTGCTGGTTCATCACGTCGTCGTATTCGAGAAGCTGCTTGCGGATGTCGAAATTGCGCCCTTCGACCTTCTTCTGCGAGTTCTCGATGGCCTTGCTGACCCACGGGTGTTCGATGGCCTCGCCTTTCTCGAAGCCCATCCTGGTCAGCATGGCCTGCATCTTTTCGCCGCCGAAGATGCGCATCAGGTCGTCTTCCAGCGACAGGTAGAAGCGGGTCAGGCCAGGATCGCCCTGACGGCCGGCGCGGCCGCGCAGCTGGTTGTCGATACGACGCGATTCATGGCGTTCGGTACCGACGATATGCAGGCCGCCGGACTCGACCACCTCAAGGTGCTCGGCCTCGCAGGCAGCACGGATTTCGGCAGCTTTCAGTTCGCGCTCGTCGGCCGACAGTCTGGACGGCAGCTGGCTGATCAGCATGTCCGGATTGCCGCCGAGCATGATGTCGGTGCCGCGGCCGGCCATGTTCGTGGCGATGGTGACCGCGCCCTTGCGGCCGGCCTGGGCGACGATCTCTGCCTCGCGCTCATGGTGCTTGGCGTTCAGAACCTCATGCCTGATGCCGAGCTTCTTCAGCATCGCGGACAGGTGTTCGGATTTCTCGATCGAGGTCGTGCCGACCAGAATCGGCGCGCCGGTCTTGTGCGTGGCGGCAATGTCGCGCGCGATGGCCTCGTATTTGTCCTCGGTGTCTCGGTAGATCACGTCCGGCATATCCTTGCGGATCATCGGCTCGTTGGTCGGCACGATGACAACCTCGAGCTCGTAGATCTTCTGGAACTCCTCGGCCTCGGTGTCGGCCGTGCCGGTCATGCCGGCCAGCTTGTCGTACATGCGGAAGTAATTCTGGAACGTGATCGAGGCCAGCGTCTGGTTTTCCGGCTGGACGGTCACCCCTTCCTTGGCCTCCAGTGCCTGATGCTGGCCGTCGGAATAGCGCCGGCCCGGCATCATGCGGCCGGTGAATTCGTCGATGATGATGACCTCATCATTGCGCACGATGTAGTCCACCTCGCGGGTGAACAGCGTATGGGCGCGCAATGCCTGCGTGGCCGCATGCAGCAGGCTGACGTTTTCCGGGTCGTAGAGGCTGCCCTGCGTGAGCAGGCCCGCCTCGCGGAACAGCTGTTCGACATGCTCCATGCCCTTTTCGGTATAGGAAACGGCCCGATCCTTTTCGTCCTTTTCGTAATCGAAGGGTTCGAGCTGACGGATCAGCTTGTCGGCCTTTTCATACAGATCGGTGGCCTGTTCGGCCGGTCCGGAGATGATCAGCGGCGTTCTCGCCTCGTCGATCAGGATCGAGTCCACCTCGTCGACGATGGCGAAGTTGTGCCCGCGCTGAACCAGTTCCTCCTTCGAGAAGGCCATGTTGTCTCGCAGATAGTCGAAACCGAACTCGTTGTTGGTGCCGTAGGTGATGTCGGCCGCATAGGCTTCCCGGCGCTCGTCGTTGCTGATACCATGCACGATAACGCCGGTGGACAGGCCGAGGAAGCCATAGAGCTGTCCCATCTGGTCGGCATCGCGGCTGGCCAGATAGTCATTGACGGTCACGACATGCGCGCCCTTGCCGGAAAGGGCATTGAGGTAGACGGCCAGCGTGGCGGTCAGGGTCTTGCCTTCGCCGGTTTTCATCTCGGCGATTTTGCCCTGATGCAGAATCAGGCCGCCGATCAGCTGTACGTCGAAATGGCGCATGCCCAGCACGCGCTTCGAGGCTTCGCGCACGACGGCAAAGGCTTCGGGCAGAATGTCATCGAGGCTTTCGCCGCCCTGAAGTCGCTTGCGGAACTCGTCAGTCTTGGCGGCCAGCGCGTCATCGGAGAGCTGCTGCAGCCCTTTCTCGAAGGCATTGATCTGTTCGACGACAGGCCACAGCTGTTTGAGGATGCGCTCGTTACGGCTGCCAAACAGCCTGGTCAGGATATTGAACATCGATGGGTACTCCGCTTGGGGAACAAAATGGTCGCGCAAGCTAGCATGGCCGGCAGGCAGTACCAAGGCGGGCGTCAGGGCGCCGATAGATAAGCGCGCAGGCGCCGGATGCCTTCCCGGATATCATCCATGCCCGTCGCATAGGAAAAGCGCACATGACGCTCCGCTTCATGGCTGCCGAAGTCTTCGCCGGGCGTGATG
The DNA here is from genome assembly GCA_021545625.1 of Zetaproteobacteria bacterium. GTDB lineage: Bacteria > Pseudomonadota > Zetaproteobacteria > Mariprofundales > Mariprofundaceae > JAJRVH01. Next base: position 940 of record JAJRVH010000131.1, on the reverse strand, counting down.
GCCACGCCGGCTTTTTCGAGCAGTTGCCAGCAGAAATCGCGCGCATGGGTGGTGATGCGGCCGACATCGGCATAGATGTAGAAAGCCCCCCGGGGTTCGACGCGGATATCGAAGCCGAGGCCGGGCAGGGTATCCAGCAAATAGCGGCGGCGTTCGTCGTAGGCCCGGCGCATGCGCTCGATATCGTCCGTTGCCCCGAGGGCGGCCATGGCCGCCTGCTGGGACAGGGTCGGCGCGGCGATAAAAATATTCTGCATGACCCTGCGACATGCCTCGATGAGGCGGTCCGGCACGATCAGCCAGCCGATGCGCCAGCCTGTCATCGCCCAGCGTTTGGAAAAACCGTTGACGACGATCGCGTTGTCGTCAAATTCCAGCGCGCAGCGCGCCTGCGTGCCGTAAGTCAGGCCGTGATAGATTTCGTCCGAGATCAGCCAGCCATCCCGTTGCCGGCAGGCTTTGGCAAGCCTTGCCAGGGCATCGTCCGCAATCAGCGTGCCGGTCGGGTTGGACGGATTGATCAGTACCGCCGCCCGCGTGTGGGCCTGCCAGTATTGTGCGGCCAGTTCGGCGCTCAGCTGATAGCGGCTTTCCGGTCCGACAGGAATGCTGACCGGTTCGCCGCCGGCCAGACGGATGAAGTTGCGCTGGCAGGGGTAGCCGGGATCGGAGAGCAGCACGCTTTCCCCCGCATCGAGCAGAACCGCATAGATCAGGGTGAAGGCGCCGGACGTGCCGGGCGTGATCAGGATGCGTTCGGGGTTGATCGACAGCCGGTATTCGTCCGCATACCAGTCGGCCAGCGCCTGTTGCAGTGCCGGCGCGCCCGTCGACGGCGTGTAGAACATGTCGCCGCGATCCAGCCATGCCCTGGCCGCTTCCAGCACGGAGGGCGGCGTGGGGAAATCCGGTTCGCCGATTTCCATGTGCACGATATGGC
>JAJRVH010000130.1 GCA_021545625.1 Zetaproteobacteria bacterium | reverse complement strand
TGGAATAATGACTGGTTCCCGAATGGCCTGTATCTGGCGCTGGAATATTTCTATAACGGCGCCGCCGGTCTGCCGCCGGCCACGGACAGGCTGCAAAGCCGGTCGCCGCAGTTGCTGGGTGCGATGGCCGGTTATGATCTGACGCCGTTATGGCGGCTGGATCTGCTGCTGATCGCGGACCTTCGTCGCTCCAGCCGTTTTGTGTCGCCGACGCTGACCTGGTCGCCGGTGGAGGATGTCGAGCTGAAGCTTTTCGCACAGTGGCCGGATGGCGTGTCCGCCGGTGAATTCGCTGCCCTTGCCCCGCTCTATGCGCTGCGCGCGGACTGGTATTTCTGATTACGCGGGACGTCGCCGGCGTTTCAGGACATGTCCCATTCCTCCAGCGGGATGTTCAGCTTTTTATGGTGGCTTTCGCCGTGCTCCTCGACCCATTGCTCGAACGAGGCATAGGCGTTCATGAAAGACTGGAAGATTTCGCCGGGCATGCAGCAGACCAGCGTATGCTTGCGCGCCCGCACTTCCGTGCCCGGTGGCAGCTGGATATAGCGGCTGACATCGCCGAACATGTCGCCGGTGCCGAAGGTGCATGCGGTTGTCGTGTTGCCCTGCACGCGTTTACCGTGCGCCTCGCCGAACAGGATGATGCAACAGCAGTTCGGTCGATGTTCCTGATCCATGATGATTTCATCTTCGGTGAACTCGCGCAGCCGGGATTCCTCGGCGACCCAGCGGCGGTCGGCCTCGGGAAGCTCCCCGAAGGCGGGATGGCTGTGCGTCATCGCATGGATCATGCGCGCCTGCACGGTGCGCATCAGGTATTCGCCGGCAATCGGGAAGCGCTGCATCAGCTGCGAAATGGCCAGATCCGAGAATTCCAGCAATACGCTGTCTTCCCTGGCCGTGACCGTCGCTGAGCGCGGCAGCTTGTAGACGCAGGCGAATTCGCCGAAGAAATGGCCGGGCCGGAGCACGGAAAGCGGTTCGTCCCGGTCGCCTTCCATGGTGATGTGAACCTGCACCTCGCCTTCAAGAATCAGATAGAAGGTGCGACTGATGTCTCCCTGGCGGACGATGTCCTCGCCGGCCCTGGCATGGATCAGGCGCCCCTGCTGCAGGAAATCCATCGCTTCCGCATCGGACAGCTGGTCGATCAGCGCGAAGGAATGTGTTTTGTCGCTTTCGACTTCCACGGGGCCGCTGCCGGTGATGCGCGCCATATTGGCCAGTGCCGCAACCTCCTGCTTTTCGGGGTGGTCCAGTTGCTGGCAGATGGCCAGAAAGCCGAGCGCGTAGGAGCCGCGGCCGGAGGCGAGCATGCGCCGGGCCATGGTCAGGGCCAGATCGCGCGCCTGCTTGGTTTCGCCGCGCTGCTGCAGCATCTTGATCAGCGGTCGGGCGATATGCAGATCCTCCGGGAATACCCGGTGCAGATCCCGGTAGGTCAGCAGCAGTTCGTCATTCTTCAGCGACATGTTAGCAAGTGTAGTCGATCGATCGCGAAAGTCATCATCGTTTGCTTGGGTCGCACCGGAGTTGCGGCTAGGGTTGCGACATGACTGATTCACGCCCCTTATTCGGAAAGCCCCGCGGCAGCCTGCCGTTTTCACCCCAGGGATGGCCGTTCATGATTCCGACGGCGCTGGCGACGCTGGCCGCTTGGCTCCTCGGCTGGACGGTTGCGGCCGTTGTATTGCTGTTGCTGCTGTTGTTCATGATCAATTTCTTCCGCGACCCGGAGCGCGATACGCCGCAGGGCGAGGGGCTGTTCGTGTCGCCCGCCGACGGCAAGGTGGTCACCGCCGAGCAGGGAGGGGACGGCGTGCGCGTCGATATTTTCATGAACGTGTTCGATGTGCATGTGAACCGGGCGCCGATGAGCGGCGAAATCACGGCCATGGAGTATACGCGCGGCCGCTTCGTCAATGCGAGCTTCCCGGAGGCCAGCGACGAGAACGAACGCAACCGCTTCGAGATGCGCTGCGAGGATGGTTCTCGCATTGCCTTTACGCAGATCGCCGGCCTCGTGGCCCGGCGCATCGTATCCTATGTGCATGTCGGCGACCGGGTGCGCACAGGCCAGCGTATCGGCATGATCCGCTTTGGTTCGCGGGTGAATTGCGAGATGCCCGCCGGTTACGAGCTGCATGTCAAGCCCGGCGACCATGTAACGGCCGGCCTGACGGTACTGGCCAGCAGGCGCGGGGAAGGTGCGGGCGATGAGCCGGCTTAAGGAGACGGTGGCCCGCCGGGGCGTTTATGTGCTTCCCAGCCTGTTCACCAGCATGGGGCTGTTTGCCGGTTTCTATGCGCTGATTGCCGCGATTCAGGGGCGTTTTGAGCTGGCGGCCTGGGCGATCATTGCGGCGGCCGTGTTCGATATGCTGGACGGACGCGTGGCGCGGCTGCTGCATGCCGAAACCGCCTTTGGCGCCGAGTACGATTCCCTGTGCGATATGCTGTCCTTCGGCATCGCTCCGGCCGTGCTGCTGTATCTGTGGGCGCTGGTGCACCTTCCCAGCGATCTGCACAAGCTGGCCTGGCTGGGAGCCTTCTTTCTGGCTGCCTGTGCCGCATTGCGGCTGGCGCGCTTCAACACGCGTCTGGATGTGCAGGACAAGCGTTATTTCCAGGGCCTGCCGACGCCGGCTTCGGCATTGCTGATTGCGACGGCTGTGCTGTTCTATAACGATCTGAATCTCGATCCTCAGCCGTGGCTCTGGTTTGTCGCATCGCTGTTGCTAGCCTGGCTGATGGTCAGCAATGTGCGTTTTGTATCGGGGAAGGACCTGGATCTGCGCAAGCGCCGCACATCGGGCTTTATTATCGGCCTGATCCTGATCGGCGGGCTGGTCATGGCCTTTCCCTATCGCGTACCGTTTGCGTTTATCCTGGCCTATTGCATGCACGGACCCATGCTGAGCCTGTGGCAGCACCGGCGTCTGCAGCACTATCGCATGGCGCGGCGTCTGGCGCGCAGGCACCGGGCCGCGGCGGACAAGCCTTCCGGTGATGATGCATAGTTTGACGGCGTTCGGTCCCGGTGGTCTAATTTGCGCATGTTGATTGCGATCCGGAATCTCCGTCTGTCTGCGAAGCTATGGCTTGGCAGGGGCCTGTGCGCTTGCTGACGAAAGTCGTCAGTGATGGTGCAGGCCGCGGT
>JAJRVH010000129.1 GCA_021545625.1 Zetaproteobacteria bacterium | reverse complement strand
TCGACTCGGTCAGATAGCGCTTGGCTATGGCCGTAATCACGGCCGGCTTGCCACCTTCATCCAGAGCGGTCGTAGTCAGCCTTTCGGTCGCATCCATCATATAGGTCAGGCCACCGATACGGGCCAGCGCCTCCTGCACGCCTTCGAACTTTCCAATCGGCAGGCGAAACTGCTTTCTCAGCCTGGCATAGGTTCCCGTCGTATCGGCCGCCATCTTGCCCGCCGCCGTGCTCAGCGACGGCAGCGAAATGCCGCGCCCCACCGACAATCGCTCGACGAGCATGCGCCATCCCTTGCCGATCATCGCCTCGCCGCCGATGATCCAGTCCATCGGGATGAACACATCCCTGCCCCGGTTCGGACCATTCATAAAGGCAATATTCAGCGGATCGTGACGGCGACCGATGTCCACGCCCTCCGTATTGACGGGAATCAGGGCGCAGCTGATGCCGAGATCCTCCCGATCGCCCAGCAGGTGGTCGGGATCGTAGGCGTGAAAGGCCAGACCCAGCACCGTCGCGACCGGCCCCAGCGTAATATAGCGCTTCTCCCAGTTCAGCCTCAGACCGAGAACCCTGTGCCCCTCGTGTTCGCCTTCACAAACAATCCCCGTATCCGGAATCGCACCGGCATCCGATCCGGCAAACGGTCCGGTCAGCGCAAAGCAGGGAATCTCCTCCCCCCTGGCCAGACGGGGCAGGTAGTACGACTTCTGCTCCTCCGTGCCATAGGCCAGCAACAACTCGGCAGGTCCGAGAGAGTTGGGCACCATCACCGTCACGGCGGCAGCCGCGCTGCGACTGGCCACCTTCTGGATCACGCAGGAATGCGCGTAGGCCGAGAATGCCAGACCACCATAGGATTTCGGGATAATCATCCCGAAGAAGCCCTTTTCTCCGAGAAATTTCCACACCTTCGGCGGCAGGTCGCGAAGCTCGTGGCTGATCTGCCAGTCATCGAGCATGGCGCACAGCTTTTCCACCGGCCCATCCAGAAAGGCCTGTTCCTCATCGTTCAGCAGGGGTTTCGGTGCGTCCAGAAGCTTGCGCCAGTCAGGGTTGCCCCGGAACAGTTCGGCTTCCCACCAGACCGTGCCGGCCTCGATCGCGTCCCTTTCGGTCTGCGACATCGGCGGCAACGCACGGCGGATATAAGCCAGCACAGGGTTTGAAATCCATTTGCGCCGCAGATCCGGCACGGCGAAAAACACTCCTGCCGCGGCAATGATCGCCAACAGCGGCAGGGCAATCCAGGCATACAATCCCGCTGCAAGCAGCAACAGATCCGCAGCCGCAAGAAGCGTCAGCCAGACAGGCAGCGACAGGCTCGTACGGGCCAGCAGGAAGATCAGTCCAAGCACCGTGGCGATGAAAACCATCCAGAACATGCCCAACCTCCATGGCGGCGCCTTCGATCAGCCGCTAAACAGTCTGTCTCCAGTATAGCGGATTTCTTCCATGCTCATGCATGTGATCGCGCTAGAATCTGTAATTCAGCCCGGCCGACAGGATATGCACATCGGACTTATAGAGACCGTTGTATACCGGTGTATTGGAAGTGGTCAGATTCCTGTCGTTGAGCCAGACATAGGCATAGGCAAGCTCCAGCGTCATCGCCTCGTCGATATCCATGCCCCAGCCCAGCGTCACCAACTGACGATCATTGCCGGGCAGGCGCGGCGACACATCCGGAGTGCTGGTCGGCGTGGGGTCATAGACATAGCCGATGCGGGCCCGTTTGCCGGGCATATAGGTCCATTCGGCACCCACCCGGAAGGTCGCAACCGATTTGTAGTTTTCCGGCACAAGCTTGGTCGAGCCGGTCACCACGTTGAGCAGCGACGGCTGGAAATTCAGTACAATGGCATCGAAGGTTGTCCAGTTCGTCCAGTCAATCTGGACAGTCAGAAGGATATCGGGCGTCACCTTCCAGGCAGCACCAACCATCACAATGTCGGGAAGCGTCAGGCTGGTCGTGGCCCCGCCGCTCACGCCCGGGAACGGTGCCGGCAACGGCGACAGGCCGACGGCAATGCCGCTGATATCGATCTTGACGCGGGAGCGGTAATTGACACCGAAGGAGAAATCACCGTTGTGGTACAGCAATGCTGCATTGCCACCGAAGCCGTCGCCGTTGCCCTTGATTTCCAGCAGCGCATTGTCCAGACGGACTTTCGTCGCATTATAATAGACACCGCCGACAGCCAGTGAAAGATGGTCGGATAGTTTGTAGGCAACATTCAGATTCGCCTGAATGGCCTCGATCTGGCTGAAAGTCACGCTGTCCCCGCCGGCGGTCACCAGCGAAAATGGCGCGCCGGAATTGGTCCAGTCCGTGGAAAGTCCGAAGGGCGCATTGACGCCAAAACCGACGCTGACCGGCAGCGAATCCAGCGCATAGTTTCCGTACAGCTGCGGGATGACGAAAACGGATTTCCTGGCGCTGTAGCTGGCGCCGCCAAGTTCATAGGTATTCTTCGGCAGCAACACGTCGCCGCTGGCCATCAGCGAGGTGGGCTGATCGGCCAAGCCGGCCGGATTGTACCAGTTCGCCGACGGATCGTCGGCAATAGCCGTAAAGGCATTGGCCATACCCACCGCCTTCGTTCCCTGCTCTGGCACAAAGAAGCCTCCGGCCATCGCGGGCGAGGCGAAAAGCATCATCAGTATCCAAAAGGTCAAACGTTTCATAATCACTCCCCTTATTCGACAATCGTCGTGATTGCGGCGCCGCTAAAGGTAGCCGGGCTGATGACAACCGTCGCGCTTCCCAGATAGGTCGCCGTTTCCGTCTGCATCTC
>JAJRVH010000128.1 GCA_021545625.1 Zetaproteobacteria bacterium | reverse complement strand
CGAAGACGCAGTTGTGGCCGAGCCGCCGGGCTTCCAGCCCCAGCTCGATGAAGGTGCGGTCCTTGTAGCCGTTGCAGACGATCAGCCGCCCGTCGGCCGGCAGGCTGGCCATGGCGATGGCCAGTTCGGCCTTGCTGCCGGCTTCCAGTCCGTGCCGCCAGGGTGTGCCGAAGCGGGTGATCTCCTCGATCACCTGCCGCTGCTGGTTGACCTTGATCGGATAGACGCCGTAGTAGCGGCCCCCGTAGCCCGCCTCGCGGCGCGCGTTGGCAAAGCGCAGATGGATCTGCTGCATGCGCTGCTTCAGGATATCGGAGAAGCGCAGCAGCAGCGGCGGATACAGGCCGCGTTCAGCCAGCTCGCCGCACAGCCGCTTGAGATCGACGTGCAGCTGCCCGTCCGGCAGCGCGGCCAGGTTGCCGTCCTCGTTGACCGCGAAAAAGCCGTTGCCCCATCCCTCGATCTGGTACAGCTCGGCGGCCCTGTCGGTCGACCACGGCGTATCAGGCATCGTCGTCATTCCTGGCCCGGCTGCGGCGCAGCGATTCCCGCCGCCGCCACGCCTCGATCGCAGCATGATTGCCCGACAGCAGCACATCGGGCACGCGCCGTCCCTCGAACACCTCCGGGCGCGTATAATGCGGCCAGTCGAGGATGCCCTCCTCGCTGAACGAATCAAGCACGGCCGATTCGGGCGAGCCCAGCACGCCGGGCAACAGCCGGATCACCGCGTCGAGCACGCACATCGCCGCCGGCTCACCGCCGGAGAGCACATAATCGCCCAGCGACAACTCCTCGTCGACATAATCGACGATGCGCTCGTCAAAGCCCTCGTAGCGCCCGCACAGCAGCGTCAGATGACCGCCGTCGACATATTCCAGCGCCTTGTCCTGGGTGAAGCGCGCGCCGGACGGCGTCAGCATGACGACGCGGGTGTCGGCATCGCGGCGCCTGGCCTCGCGAATCGCCGCCACCACCGGCTCCGGCTTCATGACCATGCCCGGCCCGCCGCCGTAGGGCGTGTCGTCGACCTTGCGGTGTCTGTCGGTTGCGAAATCGCGGATCTGGATACGCTCCACGCACACGATACCGGCCTCGATGGCCCGTTTCGGGATCGAACAGGCCAGCGGCGAATCGAAAAATTCGGGAAAAAGCGTCAGAACCTGGGCGTGAAACATGCATCCATCCCCTCCGGCAGACGCACCATGATGCGCCGCGCCTGCAGATCGACATCGAGCACGACATCCCCGATAAAGGGCAGCATCCATTCGCCGGGTGTTGCGACATCGGCGGGCGTTGCGACGACCAGGATATCCTGGGCGCCGTATTCGTCGAGCGCGGTCACCTCGCCCAGCAACGTCTCATGATTCCCTTCGTCCTGCACATAGACGGTGCAGCCGATCAGGTCATGCCACAGATACTCGTCGGCGGCGACCTCGACATCCTCGCGGGCCACCCAGATCTTCATCTGTTTCAGGCGCTCCGCCCCGTTGCAGTCGTCGACGCCCTCAAGCTCGGCCAGAATGCGCTTGCCATGTTGCCAGCAGCGCAGCACCGCATAGCGGCGCAACGAGGCAGGATCATTACCCAGCCACCAAAAAGAATACCCGGCAATTGCTTGCGCAGGCCGGGTATTCGAAAAAACCGTCAGCGCACCCTTCAAGCCATGCGGCCCGCGGATGACGCCGAGCTCTATGAAATGATCAGGCGTCAGCCTTTTCCTCTGCTGCGTCATCGGAGGATTCAGCGGCCTCGGCAGCCCGGGCCTCTTCCTCGGCCTTCTTCGCGGCGGCTTTCTTCTCGGCTTCGGCCCTGGCGGCGGCAGCACGGGCCTCGGGGCCTTCCGAGGCCATGCGGATGATGCTGGCAACGCGCGGCGAAATCAGGGCGCCCTGATCGGTCCAGGCCTTGACGCGCTCCAGATCCAGCTCAACCACATCCGGCTCGCGGCACGGATCGTAGTAGCCCAGCTTCTCGATGAATGCGCCATCGCGACGTTTGCGGGAGTCCACAACTACCACAGAATAAAACGGGCGTTTCTTGCGTCCACCACGCTGCAAACGAATAACGGTTGCCATAATTCATACCTCCGAAAAATCAGGTCGCGCACTATAGTGTGCTCGGCCCCGCCTAGCAACCACCAGTACAAACGGCGGCGGCAGGCGCCCGAACGGGCCCGGCCGGAGCTCACAGCTTCGGCATGCCGCCGCCGAAACCGCCCATCCTGCCGGCCATCTGCGCCATCATCCGGCGCCCCTTGCTACCTTTCATCTTTTTCATCATTTTCTGCATCTGGGCGAACTGCTTGAGCATCTTGTTCAACTCCTGGATGCTGGTGCCGGAACCGGCCGCGATGCGCTTCTTGCGGCTGCCGTTGATCAGCTTCGGATAGCGCCGCTCTTTCGGCGTCATCGAATAGACCATCGCCTGCATGCGCCGGATCGGCTTGTCGTCCATCTGCGCCAGCGCCTCGGCCGGCAGCTTCACGCCCGGCAACATCTTCAGCATGCCGGCCATGCCGCCCATGTTCTGCATCTGGCCCAGCTGCTCGGCGAAATCCATCAGGTCGAACGAGCCCTTTTTGACCTTTTTGGCCAGCTTCTCGGCCTTTTCCTGATCGACGCTGGCCTGAATCTTCTCGACCAGTCCGACCACGTCGCCCTGGCCGAGGATACGGCCGGCAAAACGCTGCGGATCGAAGGTCTCGAAGGCGTCGATCTTTTCGCCGGTACCGACATAGCGGATGGCCACGCCGGTGCTTTGGGCGACCGACAGCGCAGCACCGCCGCGCACGTCGGCGTCGGTCTTGGTCAGGATGCAGCCGGTCAGATCCAGTGCCGCGTGGAACTGCTCGGCAATGCCGAGTGCTGTCTGGCCGGTCATCGAATCGAGCACCAGCAGGCGCTCGGCCGCATGCACGGCGGCTTCGACCTCGCGAATCTCGGCCATCAGCGCGTCATCGAGCACCTGACGACCGGCGGTATCGAGAATCAGCACATGATGGCCCGCCTGGCCGGCCATGCGCACGGCCGATGCGGCCATCGAGGCGGCCGTATCGCCCTCGCCCTCCAGATAGGGCACGTCCACCTGCCCGGCCAGCACCTGCAGCTGCTCGCGCGCTGCAGGACGCGTCGCATCGACGCTGGTCAGCGCCACCTTGCGCCCCTGCGAGGCCAGCAGGCGCGCCAGCTTGCCGGCCGTCGTCGTCTTGCCCGCGCCCTGCAGGCCGCAGAGCAGGATCACCGACGGGATCTTCGACAGATCCAGATCGCGGCGCTGGCCGCCCAGCATGTCCGCCAGCGCATCGTGCAGGATCTTGATGATGACCTGGCCCGGCTGCAGGCTTTTGGCCACCTCGGCGCCCAGGGCCCGTTCCCGGACGTCCTCCAGCATGTGCCGCACCACCGGCAGCGCGACATCCGCCTCCAGCAGCGCCATGCGCATCTCGCGCAGGGTGGCATCAAGATCGGCTTCGGAGATGCGTGCCGCTCCCCGAAGCCGCTCGGCGATGCCTCCGAGTTTTTCGCTCAGACGACTGAACATGCCTACTTCCCGTCCTCCTGACCCTCGATGCCCAGCAGTTCCACTTCGAAGATCAGCGTCGAGTTGGGGCCGATCCTGCTACCCGCGCCGCGCGCGCCATAGGCCAGCTCGGACGGGATATAGAATTTGTACTTGGAGCCGACGCTCATCAGCTGCACGCCCTCGGTCCAGCCCTTGATCACGCCGTTCAGCGGGAAGGTGGCCGGCTGCTTGCGCGAATAGGAGGAATCGAACTCGGTTCCGTCGAGCAGCGTGCCCCGATAATGAACCGTGACGCGATCGGTTGCGGACGGCTTCGGACCGTCGCCCTGCCGGAGCACCTCATACTGCAGTCCGGAGCCGGTCACCTTCACGCCCGGCTTTTTGGCATTCTCGGCCAGAAACTTCTCGCCTTCCGCCTTGTTCGCCTCACCCCTGGCCTTCTGCTCGGCCATCTGCTTCTCGGCGCGGGCCTTGAAGAAGGCCTGTTTCACCTTGCCCGCCTCTTCCGTTGAAAGCCGCGCGTCCCTGCCCTCCAGACGGTCGGCGATCGCCGCCATGAACGCGGCCCTGTCGATATCCGCCCCCAGGGACTTCAGCGACTGGCCGACGTCCAGGCCAATCGCGTAACTCAGCCGGGCCGATTCCCCTTCCAGCGTCACTTCGCCCTTGTTGCTGTCGGCGCCCTGCTGGTTGCAGCCGCCCAATACAATCAGGCCGGTTGCAGCCATCATGGTCAGTCTTTTCATCGTTTCCCCCTTGGGTTCCGTCGCTATCCGTTCAGATGCCCGGCAACGGTATGCGCTGGCCGGCCACTATTCAAGAACGCTCTATTCCCACTCGATCGTCGCCGGCGGCTTGCCGGAAACATCGTAGACCACGCGGTTGATGCCGCGCACCTCGTTGATGATGCGGTTCGAAACCCTGGCCAGCAGCGCGTGCGGCAACTCCGCCCAGTGCGCGGTCATGAAGTCCTGGGTCTGCACCGCGCGCAATGCGACCACCCATTCGTAGGTGCGCCCGTCGCCCATGACGCCCACGGACCTGACCGGCAGGAACACCGCAAAGGCCTGGCTCGTCTTCTGATACCAGCCAGAGGCATGCAGTTCCTCGATAAAGATCGCATCGGCCCGGCGCAGCAGATCGGCGTATTCGCGTTTCACCTCGCCCAGAATGCGCACGCCCAGACCCGGACCCGGGAACGGATGGCGATAGACCATCTCCGGCGGCAGACCAAGTGCCACGCCCAGTTCGCGCACCTCGTCCTTGAACAGCTCGCGCAGCGGTTCCAGCAGCTTCAGATGCAGTGTATCGGGCAGGCCGCCGACATTGTGATGGCTCTTGATCGTATGCGCCTTCTTCGTTTTCGAGCCGGCCGACTCGATCACGTCGGGATAGATCGTGCCCTGCGCCAGCCACTTCGCGTTGGGCATCTTTTCGGCCTCTTCCTGGAAGATATGCACAAATTCCCGGCCGATAATCTTGCGCTTGGCCTCGGGGTCGGCCTCGCCCGCCAGCGCCTCCATGAAACGGTCGGCCGCGTCGACCATGTCCACCCTGACGCCCAGGTTATCGGCGAAGGTCGCCATGACCTGCGCCGCCTCGTTCAGCCTGAGCAGGCCGTTGTCGACAAAGATGCAGGTCAGCTGATCGCCGATGGCCCGGTGCAGCAGGGCCGCCGCCACCGAGGAATCGACGCCGCCGGACAGTCCGAGAATCACCTCCTCGTCGCCGACCTGTTCACGGATGCGGGCCACGGCCGTATCGATATAGCCCGGCATCGTCCAGTCGCTGGAGCAACCGCAGATCTCGTGCACGAAACGCGACAGCAGGGCCATGCCCTGCGGCGTATGCGTGACCTCGGGATGGAACTGCACGGCATAGAAACGACGCGCCTCGTCGGCCATGCCGGCAATCGGCGTCGAATCGTTGCTGCATATCACATGAAAGCCGTCCGGCAACCGCACCACCTTGTCGCCATGGCTCATCCATACGTCCAGCCTGCCGTCCGGCCTGTCCTCGATGCCGCGCAGCAGGGCCGAGTTGCCGCTGGTCAGCACCTCGGCATAACCGAACTCGCGCACCTGTCCCGTCTCGACCTCGCCGCCCAGCTGGGCGGCCATCGTCTGCATGCCGTAGCAGATGCCCAGCACCGGCACGCCGAGCTCGAACACGACCGGCGGCGCCAGCGGCGTCTCGTCCTCATAGACCGAATTCGGCCCGCCGGACAGGATGATGCCGGAAGGCTGAAATTCGCGAATCGCCGCTTCGTCCATGTCCCAGGGATGCAGTTCGCTGAACACGCCGGCCTCGCGCACGCGGCGGGCGATCAGCTGGGTATATTGCGAACCGAAATCAAGTATCAGAATCTTTTCCATTTCTCTCTCACATTAACAATCACGAAGGCGCAGGAGCACAGGACCTTACCCTGCGATCCTGCGCCCCGGCGACCGTTCATCAGGAATCCAGACGGTAGTTCGGCGCTTCCTCGGTAATCGTCACATCATGTACATGGCTCTCGCGCAGGCCCGCGCCGGTGATGCGGACAAAGCGGGCGCGACGGTGCATCTCCTTGATGCTGGCCGCGCCGATATAGCCCATCGATGCACGCAGGCCGCCGATCAGCTGGTGCAGGATGTCGGTGACCGGCCCCTTGTAGGCCACGCGCCCCTCGATGCCCTCGGGCACCAGCTTCATTGCCTCGTCCACGTCGCCCTGGAAATAGCGGTCCTTGGAACCCTGCTTCATCGCCCCGATCGAGCCCATACCACGATAGGCCTTGTAGGTGCGGCCCTGGAACAGGATCTTCTCGCCCGGCGCCTCCTCGGTGCCGGCGAACATCGAACCGAACATGCAGGTCGAGGCTCCGGCCGCCATGGCCTTGGCAAAGTCGCCGGAAAACTTGATACCGCCGTCGGCAATAATCGGCACGCCGGCCTCGCGACCCGCCGCCGCGCACTGCATAACGGCCGTCAGCTGCGGCACGCCAACACCGGCGATCATGCGCGTCGTGCAGATCGAACCCGGACCGATGCCCACCTTGACCGCATCAGCGCCGGCCTCGGCCAGATCACGCACCGCCTCGGGCGTGGCGATGTTGCCGCCGATCACCTGGATATCGTCGCCATGCAGGCGCTTGATCTCGCGCACCTGGTCGATCACGCCCCGCGAATGGCCGTGCGCGGTATCGACCACGACCACGTCCACGCCAGCCTCGAACAGGGCCTCGAAGCGCTGCATCTCCTTCTCGCCGACGCCGATCGCGGCACCGGCCAGCAGCCGTCCGAGATCGTCGCGCACTGCGTTCGGAAACGCCGTCGCCTTCTCAATGTCGCGCACGGTGATCATACCCTTGAGCCGACCATCGCCGTCGACAACGGGCAGCTTTTCGATCCGGTGCTTGCGAAACAGGTCCTTGCACGTTTCCAGATCGGTACCCTGCTCGACCGTCACCAGGTGTTCCCTGTCGGTCATCATGTCGCGCACCTTGCTCGACGGATCACGCTCGAAACGTATATCACGGTTGGTGATGATGCCGCAGACGCGGCCCTCGCCGTCCAGCACCGGGAAGCCGGAAAAGCCGTGCTCCTGCGCCAGCGCCTGCACATCGGCCAGCAGCATGTCCTCGCGCACCGTCAGCGGATCCTGCACCACGCCCGCCTCGTAGCGCTTGACGCGACGCACCTCGGCTGCCTGTCCTTCGGGCGTCAGATTCTTGTGGATGATGCCGATGCCGCCTTCCTGCGCCAGCGCGATGGCCGTGCCAGACTCGGTCACGGTGTCCATCGCAGCGGACAGAACCGGGATATTCAGCCGGATCTTTTTGGTCAGCCGGGCCGATGTGTCGGCCGTGCGCGGCAGCACCTCGCTCGCCTGCGGCACCAGCAGCACATCGTCAAACGTCAGACCCTCGCTAATTATCCGCTCATCCATGCCAGCCATACCTCCGTTCGGGAAGCGCCGCATGATAGCGGATCGGGACTGAGCATTAAAGCAATGAAGGCCCAGGCCATGCACCGCCGGACGGAACGCCCCGGCCTACAGCAACGATTCCGCCTGCACGGTAAAGTATTTTCCGTCCACGCTGTCGAAGGAAATCTCGCAAAAGCTATAATCGGGACCGCTGCGCAGCACCTGCCTGACATGGCAGCGCATCCCCTCTCCGTCGAACAGATAGATCAGCCTGCTGCCCACCTCGATGCCGGAAAACGGGAACCAGACCCGTTGCGGATGATCGGCCTCGTACAGCAGCGAACAGCGCCTCGACGGCACCTGCTCCCCGATCAGCATGCCCCGCGTCGGCAACAGGCGCCCGTCGAGAAATTCAATACCGAGCATCTGTTCGCCCGGCCGGCTT